>NZ_MUFF01000006.1:0-278074 GCF_001996105.1 Salinivibrio sp. IB643 | reverse complement strand
ATGTCATTATGCTCCTCAAGGCGCGCCAGCTTTTTCTTTAGCTCCCGAATTTCAATTTGCTCTTGTGTGATGGGGGAAGCATGAGGCGTAACGCCTTGTTGCTCTTGTCTCAGTTGTCTTACCCACTTGTCCATGGTGGATTTGCCCACGCCCATGGCAGTAGCTGCTTCGATAATCGTGTAGTTTTGTTCGAGAACAAGCTCAGCGGCTTCACGTTTAAATTCAGCGCTGAAAGTACGTCTTGTGCGTTTGGTCATGGTTTCACCTGTCRTGCTATGAGGCGTATCTTAACACCTCTAATCAGGTGGCCAAATTCACTATGCCACTACAATCATAGTGCCGGGGCTTGTGTACCTATCTCCCTACTCAGACTCACAGGTGCTAAAGCTAAACCATAGTCAATAGCGCATCTCACAGCATCAGGAGCCCTTGCAAGTCCTATTGCATTATTTTTAGCGAAACAACATGCTTATCAATACTATTAATAGGCTTGCCAGGCAGATATCCATTAAGCGTGTCTTGATAAAATAAAGAGGGAAATTCTTTCCCAATATAGACTGAATACTTTTTCTCCAAAGATATATATCTGACTGAGAAATTCTCCAAGCATACCTGAGCATCACATACCCAAAGATCTCAAACGCAAAGCAACTCGCAGCAAGCCAAGATAAATTACTTTCCATCATCATTTTTGAACGTTCACGGAATCGAGATGGAGCACTGTCTGAAATACTGTGTATCAATGCATGTTTGTTCTTTCTAAGCTTAATGGACAAGTATATTAATAGCGTTATCCATGGAAAAAAAGTAAGTAAAAAAATATATAAGCTTACTTCAGGTATTTTATCAATCAAAAATCACTTCCTCTGCGAACTTACCCACTTTATTAGATATGTCACCGCCATATGATCCCCAAAAGAAGGTTCCTCCTGTAACTAAAGCTATCGATAAGCCTCCTGTTACATGAATGGCAGCTAAAGCTATACCTATCCGAATACCAGCACCAACATTTACAGCACCGGAAACAACGTTATTCACCAAGTTACGATTACAGGTTTCCTCAAACCAGCCACTACTATTACATGTAGTTACCACATCAGTAGCGTTTCCATATAACCCGGCTCCAATTACGAGACCGTTAGCGATACCTAATGAGCGGCTAAATGACATCGCCTGTTTATACAATGCGGTCATTTCAATACCAGAAATTGCTTTAGAAAAGTCTCTTGCTCGGTAAAGTTGACGTTTACCGACATTTAGGTAATTATTGATACGCTTTGTCTGTATGTTTCTAATATATCCTGGCTTTCCAATCTCCGTCAGTATTAACTTCATCTCTTGCTGAAATGTGCGGGCTTCTTTTCTCCATGCTTTGTAGTCAGGGTGAGAGTATAGCTTTGGTCCTGACAGCCCCTCCGTTCGAGAAGCTACGTGACGAGAGTAGTCAGCAAAGGACTTCATTTTTTTGCTTATTTTGTCACCTTGGACCTGAGCGCCGGCAATCACAGCGCCAGAGCCAGCCAAAAGGTGGTTAAGATCTAGCTCGGCCAGCATAGATGTGTTTGCGTCCTGCTGGTGAATATCTAGGCCAGATGTTGCACTCAAAAGTAGCGCATTCGTTGTTGTTTCGTGATGCTCTGCGAACCACTTTTTCTGTTCACTTGAAAGGGTGAGGAACTCAGTCATTAAGTCGTTAGCCTGTTTGATGGCAAACTCTTCATCCGGATGGACTTCAGACCAAGGCGACACGACAAGGGGCATTCCTTCAATAATCTGGCTAAAACTACGTCTCAAATGAGGATTTGAATTAAGAACATGCTCGATTATATGTTCTTGATTTGATAAATATGTTTCAAGTGCAAAACCCTCCATGCTCATTCGTTTGTCAGCAAAAACAAGATACACATCATCAACGTCTTGAGGGGATAGCTGAGTTAAATTGACAACTGAAATTTCAGCGCTCAGCATTTTGTCATGATTTATTGGTTTGACCGACGTCCCCTGCAAAATGCCATCAAATGTGTAGTGGGTATTAGCAGCAAGGTTATATTTCTGTGGTTTTTCTGGTGGTAAATTACGCGTTATTGATTGCTTTTCTTTTTTCGCCGCCGGCTGACTGACCGTTAGGCTATCACCCACGGCTAACGACATTGGATCGGCGTCATACTGCGGGTTCAAATCCAATAGCTGCTTGGCGGATAAGCCATGTTGTTCGGCAATGGCGGGCCATGATTCACGTTGTCGGGTAGCCGGATCGGTTTTGACCGTGTGGGTTGTCGGCTGTTTTGACTCATCACGCTTATCGGTCTCTTTTTCAGATGAAGGTTCATCTCGTTTGGCGATAGCTTGCTTGGGCGCGGCGAGTAATTCATTGATAGACAGTTTAATGCCGTTTTCTTCCAGCCATTCGTCGTCTAGGTTATCAAGCAAGTCACGCGTAATCGGTTCTTTGAGATAGACAAGATGTTGGTCTTCGACTTCTTTCCCGCCAATCTTCCAGTACACCAGAATGGCGCTTTGATAACGATTAAAACCTTGCGCCTGGTTGAGTCTGTCATGTCTAGAGCGCGTGGCTAAAAACTGCCATTTGCCATCACCCAGCAGCTTGTACTCCTGCACCAAGCGATTTTGGTAAAAATGGTAGTAATAACCTTCGGTGGGTAGGCCCAGTCGCTCGCCGAGTTGAACAGAAGGTGTCACAGGAATAAAGGCTTCTTGGATGATACCTGAGCCAATCGACTTTACCTGCACGGGCTCGGGCACGCTGATGCCCATTGAAGCCGATGCAATTTTAGCGATAAGCTTTTTGGGCTCGTTGAATGCGGTATAAGTGGTGTACTTGGTGCCATGCTCAGTGCGCGCGGTTTGCCAATCATCCTTCACGCCTTCTTGCTGTGTTGTGGCTAATTGAAACTTACACCCCACCGTTTTGCTAAATACCTTATCCGAGCTAGCAACCTCAAAACAGTATTCGTATTTAAGGGGTGGCGGCTCATTTGAGCGGTCAGGTTTTACCGGCTCGGGTACATAGGTGTCTTCGATATTGATTGCAGCATGCGCACTGTGACTGCTACCACCAGCGCCGCCGGCCACACTGCCAGATTGATTAGCTCTAGCGGCAAGTGCTGAACGGTTACCCAAACTCATACGCCATAAGTTCAGTTAGTCTAATGAGTTTATATCCCACCGCATTGTCCACCAATCAAGAACCATGGCGATGTATTCTACTGAACAGACCAGATTTTTGGATAGGTTTGTTGTCATCGTTAGGTTAGCACTGGCTGAAGTGTGAAGTGCGTGCAAGAACGGATAACAGGAGGGATCCCTCCGTGGAGGGCGTGGCGCCCGTTGCACGGCGCCATCGGACATTAAGGTCAAAGTTGGCGCCGGTGTTAAATTTGGCGCCAAACGTGACAGGCGCCCGTTGACAATGTGCACTTATCCAACATCTTGCCAGGGCTTGTATCATCGTCGCCAATGGCACCATCGATATATAAACCAGGCGTAGGTCGGTATAAGCGCCAGCACAACGCCAATCATTATCACGATGTTGGCCGCGCGCCATCCGACACCGGGGCCAACGATTAACCTCGATCGTGACAGGCGCCCGTTGACAATGTGCACATACCCATCATCGTGCTGGGGCTTGTGTCATCGTCGCCAATGGCACCATCGATGTATAAATTTTGTCATTGTATGCATTCCCACGCAGGAGCGTGGGAACGAGCAAGAAGCGAAGCGTCTCGTCTTTTTCCGTATTCCGTAAGCGAAGCGCTCTGTATTCAAAAAGCCTGAATATCACGTAGGTCAGCATAAGCGCTGGGACTTGTGTTCAATCGTAAGATTAAGCAATCACGCGGATAAAACGAAAAAGACCCGCCGGTGGCGGGTCTTTTTCGTTAAGCGGTTGCCTAGGTTACATTAGGCGTCTGCTTTTTGGTCCTTTTACTCAGCTTTCGCTTTTGCGTCAGCTTTAGCCGCTTTGGTCGGCGCTGCAGCGGGTTGGTCATCTCTTTTTTTGATAACCGTGGTGCCTTCAAAGGTTTCACCTTCAACGTAAGGCTTGCCATAGTAGGACGCAACCAACACTTCTTTCAGCTCTTTGATGAGTGGGTAGCGTGGGTTTGCACCGGTGCATTGGTCATCAAACGCTTCTTCCGCCAGCTCGTCCAGTTTGGCCATGAAGTCTGCTTCTGGTACACCCGCCGCTTGGATAGAGGTTGGGATGTCTAGTTTCAGCTTCATGTCTTCAAGCCAGGTTAACAAACGCTCAATTTTCTGTGCGGTACGGTCACCGGCTTGGGCCAGACCCAAGTGGTCAGCGATTTCTGCATAGCGACGACGTGCTTGTGGGCGGTCGTACTGCGAGAATGCCGTTTGCTTGGTTGGGTTGTCATTGGCGTTAAAACGTACCACGTTTGAAATCAATAATGCGTTCGCCAGGCCATGCGGCAGGTGGAACTCAGCACCAAGTTTATGCGCCATGGAGTGACACACACCCAAGAAGGCGTTGGCAAACGCGATGCCGGCAATGGTGGCACCATTGTGCACTTTCTCACGTGCGATGGGGTCGTTAGCACCGTGCGTGTAGCTTGCTGGCAGATAGTCTTTCAGCAGTTTCAGCGCTTGCAACGCTTGCCCTTCCGAGTACTCATTTGACAGGATAGACACGTAAGCTTCCATCGCGTGAGTAATCGCATCGTAACCACCAAAGGCTGTCAGCGACTTCGGCATGTTCATCACCAGGTTGGCATCAACAATCGCCATTTGTGGTGTCAGCTCGTAGTCAGCCAGTGGGTATTTCGCACCGGTTTCGTCGTCAGTCACAACCGCAAACGGCGTGACTTCTGAACCAGTACCTGAAGTGGTTGTTACACAAACCAATTCGGCTTTTTTACCCATTTTCGGGAATTTGTAGATACGTTTACGGATATCCATAAAGCGCATTGCGAGTTCTTCGAACGCGGTTTCTGGATGCTCGTACATCACCCACATAATTTTCGCTGCGTCCATCGGTGAACCACCACCAAGAGCGATAATCACGTCAGGCTGGAAGCTTTGCATCGCTTCAGCACCTTTGCGTACCACGCTTAGCGTTGGATCCGCTTCCACTTCGAAGAAAGTGTTTACATCCATGCCTTGCGCTTTAAGCAGTGACTCAATTTGCTCTGAATAACCGTTGTTAAATAGGAAGCGGTCAGTCACGATCATCGCACGTTTCTTGTCTTCCAAATCACCCAGTGCGATTGGCAAGCTGCCGCGACGGAAGTAGATAGATTTTGGTAGTTTGTGCCACAGCATGTTCTCAGCTCGCTTCGCAACAGTTTTCTTGTTCATCAGGTGTTTAGGCCCAACGTTCTCAGAGATTGAGTTCCCCCCCCATGAGCCACAACCCAGAGTGAGTGACGGTGCAACGTTAAAGTTGTACAAATCACCGATACCACCGTGCGTCGTTGGAATGTTCACCAGAATACGTGCTGTTTTCAGGCGGTCACCGAAATATTTAATGCGGTCTTGGTTGACGTCTTGGTTGGTATACAGGCCTGATGTGTGACCGATACCGCCCATTTCTACCATTTTGCAAGCCATGTCGACAGCGTGCTCAAAGCTCTTGGCACGGAACATACCCAAGGTTGGTGAGAGTTTCTCGTGTGCAAATTCTTCTTCAATGCTGATTTCCAGGCCTTCACCAATCAGTATTTTTGTGTCTGATGGGACGCTTACGCCTGCTATATCGGCAATTTTTGTTGCTGATTGACCGACGATATCTGCGTTCAGGTTGCCGTTAATAAGCAACACTTTACGCACTTTGTCGGCGTCGGTTTTACTCAATACATGGCCTTTGTGAGAAGCGAAACGTTCTTTGACTTCGTCATACACTTCGTCCATCACGATAACCGCTTGCTCTGACGCACATACCACGCCGTTATCGAAGGTTTTAGACATGAGTACAGAAGCTACAGCACGCTTAATGTCTGCAGTCTCGTCAATCACGACAGGTACGTTACCCGCACCCACGCCGATAGCTGGTTTACCAGATGAGTAAGCCGCTTTCACCATGCCTGGGCCACCCGTGGCCAGAATCAGGTTGATGTCATCGTGCTTCATCAGTGCGTTAGAAAGCTCAACAGACGGTTGATCAATCCAGCCAATAATATCTTTAGGCGCACCAGCGGCAACCGCGGCGTCGAGAACCAGTTTTGCGGCATCATTGGTGGAGTTTTTCGCACGTGGGTGTGGCGAGAAGATGATGCCGTTACGGGTTTTCAGTGAGATCAGAGATTTGAAGATCGCTGTTGATGTTGGGTTCGTGGTTGGAACGATGCCGCAGATAAGACCCACTGGTTCGGCAATGGTCATGGTGCCGAATTCGTCATTCTCTTCCAAAATGCCGCAGGTTTTATCGTCTTTGTATTTGTTGTAGATGAACTCAGACGCGAAGTGGTTTTTGATAACCTTGTCTTCGAGGATACCCATGCCTGACTCTTCGACGGCTTGTTTAGCCAGCGGGATACGCGCGTTGTTTGCTGCCAGTGATGCAGCTCGGAAGATCTTGTCTACTTGCTCCTGTGAATAGGTAGCAAATTCTTGTTGTGCCTTTTTGACACGCTCAACCATCGCGTTGAGTTCGGCAATATTAGTAACAGGCATAGTTGTCTCCTGGTTCATATTTGAAAATCATTTAGTAACTGCTTGCGACCACCAGACTACCCGCTTGGTTGGGTTTTTGATGGTTGCCTGGCGTTTGACCCCTCTAACCGAGATTTCTTCACCCTAACGGCATCGCATTTAGTAAATAACTTTCAAAACTGAGTATAAATTTTCACAGCGATAGCAACTTGATCTCGATCATTTGTTATCAAATCAATCACGACGAATTTACTGCTTAACCCCCATGAACATTGGGCTTATTCATCATGTAGCACACAGTCCGCGTGTCTAATATTTTCACCAAAGTAACACGAGCTTTACATGCGAGGCCAACAAAAGCGTTGATTTTGTATTATTTTTTCAACAAAAAGTGAGTGTCTACCATAAAGCTGTTTCTTTTATTCTTCTAAGCCCACCAATGTGACTCTTTTTCCTCTAGTAAGTAAAAACCGTTTAGTGGCTCAGTATAGTCTGCGCTAACAATCTTGCTCACTCATTTAGGGACTTTTTTGCTCCCTCCCATGATTTCACTAAAACCGCAATCAAGACTTGCAGAAAATGTAAGGTTAAGCGGTTGGTTTTTAAGCTGAGGTCGCTATACTGGCCCCACCTTTTAACCCGAGAGAAACTGGACTTCCTCACAGCATCACGAGATTCGCCATGGCCGTTTTTGACACCATGATTTTTGTACAGTTTTTTGTCGGGCTTTTTGCCGCCGTGAACCCTATCGGTATCATGCCCGTTTTTGTGACCCTCACCGTGCATCTTGACAAGCAAGAACGAAACCGCACTGCGTATACCGCAGCGATCGCGGTGGCGATTATCTTGATTGTGTCCTTGCTTGCCGGTCAGATGTTGCTCGACTTGTTCAGTATTTCTTTAGACTCTTTCCGTGTCGCCGGCGGTATGCTGCTGCTCAGTATCGCTTTTACGATGATGAACGGTAAGTTAGGAGAAGGTAAACAAAACAAGCAGGAGCAGTCAGAAACCATCAGCCGTGAGCAAGTGGGCGTGGTGCCGCTTGCCATGCCGTTGCTTGCGGGCCCCGGCGCGATCAGTTCGACCATTGTTTACGGTTCCCAATACCCTGATACATGGAGTACGGTCACGCTTATTTCAACCCTGGTGATCTTCGCCGCTGGCATTTGGGGGTTATTTAAAGTGGGACCTGCGGTGGTAAAATTCTTGGGACAAACCGGTATTAACGTGATCACTCGAATCATGGGTCTGATTCTCGGCTCTCTCGGGATCGAGTTTATTGCCTCTGGCATGCGGGCTTTGTTTCCAGGCCTTAACTGATCCTGTCGCAGATTGACCTTAGGCTACACGGCAAACAAATATCAAAAACCGGCACGTTGAGCTTTGTAGCCATGTTATGTGTTGCAGTGTCGGTTTTTCAGCTCAATCATCATGTTTTTCGAGCAAGGAAAGCCCATGAACAAACCACAAAGCCGATTGCAGCATTACTTATATACCACAATTTTTGGTACGGAAACCAAGCACGGTAAGGTGTTTGATCTGGCATTGATCGTCATGATTTTGGCATCAATGGTGGCATTGATGCTGGAGTCGATCGCAAGTGTCCACGCCCGCTGGTCACAATGGCTATATTGGATTGAGTGGGGATTTACTGGCATTTTTACCATTGAGTATTTGCTACGTCTCTATTGCTCCCCACGCCCATCCGCCTATGCACGTAGTTTTTATGGCGTCGTGGACCTGCTTGCCATTCTCCCCACTTACATCGCCGTATTTGTTCCGGGCACGACTTATATGATGGTGGTGCGTCTGCTCCGTGTATTACGTATTTTCCGTATACTGAGACTCATGCGCTTTTTGGAAGACTCCAATATTCTGATGCGTTCGATGATCATGTCATCACGCAAGGTGATGATTTTCTTTTCCACGGTCATGATTCTGGTCACAGTATTCGGCGCTCTAATGTATGTGATAGAAGGACCAGAGAATGGTTTCACCAGTATTCCTTATGCCATTTATTGGGCGATAGTAACGCTTACCACTGTCGGATATGGCGATTTGGTCCCCCAAACGGATATTGGTAAGACGCTAGCCTCTTTCACTATGCTGATGGGCTATTCCATTATCGCTGTCCCCACCGGGATCATTACTGCTGAAATAGGCCAACAAATGACACTGCATCGCCAGTTAGTTAAATGCCCAAACTGTTCAAAAGGGGGGCACGAGTCTGATGCGGACTTTTGTAAACATTGTGGTAGTGAACTGCCTGAGCCCGATAAGCGTGAAGTAAAGCCTGGACGGTAATCCAGGCCGGTGCCTTCACGCATTTGACCTTCTGTGTCACACGGTTATCACACCGACAATAACAAACGGAGCCTTATTTGGCTCCGTTTCCATTAGATTGCTATTATTCTTGGCCGGATGGCGCTTTATCTGCTTACTTACGGCGCCAGGTGGTGCCTTGTGGGCCATCTTCCAACACAATGCCCATCGCGGTCAGTGCATCGCGCGCCGCATCGGCTGCCGCGAAGTCTTTGGCTTTACGAGCATCATTACGTGTTTGAATTAAGGCTTCAATGTCAGCAACTTCATCATCCGCGCCAGCATCACCTTGCAAGAAGTTATCGGCGTCTTGCTCGAGCAAACCAAGAATAGACGCCAATTTGCGCATTTGCGCGCCCAGTGCGGATGCCGCTGCCATATCATCGCCGCGTAAGCGGTTAATCTCACGGGCCATATCAAACAACACTGAATAAGCTTCTGGCGTATTGAAGTCGTCATTCATTGCCGCTTCAAAACGCGCCACGTACTCGTCGCCACCTGCCGGGGTTGCCTGAGTGTCTAAACCACGCAATGCGGTATAAAGGCGCTCTAATGCTGAGCGGGCTTGGTTAAGATTTTCGTCGCTATAATTAAGCTGGCTACGATAATGGCCTGACAGCAAGAAATAACGCACGGTTTCTGCATCGTAGTGCACCAGCACGTCACGGATGGTAAAGAAGTTTCCAAGTGACTTAGACATCTTCTCACGATCGACCATCACCATGCCGCTGTGCATCCACGTATTCACATACGGGGTGTCATGGGCACAGCACGACTGAGCAATTTCGTTTTCATGATGCGGGAACTGTAAGTCTGAGCCGCCGCCATGAATATCAAAGTGCTTACCCAGAAGCGCTGAGTTCATCGCTGAGCATTCAATGTGCCAACCTGGACGGCCCGGGCCCCAAGGGGATTCCCACGTCGGCTCGCCGGGTTTCGACATTTTCCACACCACAAAATCCAGTGGGCTGCGTTTCGCAGTTTCAATATCCACACGGGCACCAGCTTGGAGCTGATCCAAGTCTTGTTTAGACAACTTACCGTATTCATCAAACTTAGCGACTTCAAACATTACATCGCCGTTATCGGCCACATAGGCAAAACCACGCGCAATCAGCGTTTCTACCAAGGTAATGATTTCGTCAATATAATCGGTCGCACGCGGCTCGATATCAGGACGCATCATGTTTAAAGCATCAAAATCTTGATGCATTTCACCAATCAAACGTTCTGTTAACGCATCGCAGGTCTCGCCATTTTCAGCGGCACGCTTGATGATCTTGTCATCAATATCCGTAATGTTGCGCACGAAGGTCAGATCAAAGCCCAGATAACGCAGGTAACGAGAAATCATGTCAAACGAAACGAAGGTGCGCCCATGTCCGATATGACAAAGATCGTAAATCGTCACCCCACACACATACATACCGATTTTTCCTGGCGTGATAGGCTGAAAGACGGCTTTCTCTCGCGTCAGTGAGTTGTAGATCTTTAACGGGGGGGTTTGCATCGACATAATAATTAGATGACTCGTTACAGTAATGACAATGAGTAAAGTGAAGCTGCTATTACACCTTTTCTGCTAGCGTGACGCAAGCATCGACCCGGTGTCTGGCCCGATAAAGCGCGATGACCGAGTTCACAAGTTAAGAGAAAAAGCACGATTTGAACCAAAACCGACCAATCGGTGCTTGAGTTGGGTCGGGGTGATCATTTATTTTTCGATAAAGAATCTTTATCGATAACCATTATGACAAAAAATTCAACGCGCACGCACCCAGTAACCACGGCTGCTTCAAAAAGCCAAGAACAAGGTGTTACTCCATCACAAACTGACAAGGTTGATCTCATTCTGAGCCAGTGGCACCGTGAACGCCCTGATATTGATCCGAGCCCCATGGCGATTACAGGCCGGTTGGCACGTATCAACGGCCACATTAATCCCAAACTGCAGCATGTTTTCGGCCAATACAATCTAAACCCAGGGGAATTCGATGTAATGGCCTCGTTACGGCGTGCGGGCAAACCCTACACGTTAACCCCAAATCAGCTGCTGGATGCTTTGATGCTCACCTCCGGCGCCATGACTAACCGTATTGATCGGTTGGAGCACAAAGGCTTGGTGGCACGCAGCCCCGATCCCAACGATCGCCGTGGGGTCTATGTATCACTCACCGACGCAGGGCTGGATTTGATCGATAAGGCGGTGACCGATCACACCAATAACTTGCATCAGCTCCTGGCTGGACTCACCACTAGTGAGCAAGCCAACTTAGCTGATTTACTCAAAAAGTTGCTCGGGCATGTTGAACCTGTCTCGTCAGAATGATCTCGATGAATAAAAGTGATCTTGAGAAATAAAAGTGATCTCGACGAATTAAAATGACAATGCGCCCCTGCAAATCGGTACTTTGGGGTCACTTAGCGATGATTAATTCCACATCCAGGGCGATCATGCTTGATCACCCGGCTCGTTAGGCTAAAATCTGTGATCCTTTTTAGCCAAGCCAATGACAGGATTACATCATGGTAACTCTTCATACCACGTTCGGTGATATCAAACTCCGCATGTATGCAGACGAAGCACCGGCCACGGTCGAGAACTTTTTACAATATTGCCGTGACGGCTTTTATAACGGAACCCTGTTCCACCGTGTTATCGACGGCTTTATGGTCCAAGGCGGTGGCATGGCCTCTGGCATGGAAGAAAAGTCGACGCGTGCACCGATCAAAAACGAAGCGGATAACGGTTTAAGTAACCTTACCGGTCGTTTATCCATGGCGCGTACCATGGAGCCGCATTCAGCCAGTTCACAATTCTTTATTAACGTGAATGACAACTTATTCCTGGATCACAAAGCCAAGACGCCAGACGGTTGGGGCTACTGTGTGTTTGCCGAAGTCATCGACGGCATGGACGTGGTCAATAAGATCAAAGGCGTTGCGACCGGCAATTGGGGTTATGTCCACCAAGACGTCCCTGTTGAAGAAGTATTAATCAATAGCGTGACTATCGAAGACTAAGCCGCACTCGTCAACAAGGGTAGCTAAAGCTACCCTTTCTTTTTGAGTGAGCCGCTCGTTTTGCCAATAAAAAGCCAATACATGCCACATACCCTCTTTATTGCTGATTTACACCTCAGCCCTACTCGGCAAGATATCACTGATTGCTTTTTGCGATTTATGGCCGAGGAAGCGGTCCACGCTGATGCACTCTATGTGCTGGGAGATTTGTTTGAGGCTTGGATTGGCGATGATGATCACAGCCCCTTTCATCAGCAAATCAAAACCGCCTTTGCGACCCTCACACAGCAAGGTATACCTGTGTACTTTATTCATGGCAATCGTGATTTTTTGATTGGTCAACGCTTTGCTATGGAAACCGGCGTAACCCTGTTAAACGAGCTCGAGTGCATCGATTTATATGGCACCCCTACCCTGATCTTACACGGGGATACCTTGTGTTTAGAGGATGTTGACTATCAAGCGTTTCGCCGCAAAGTCCACCAGCGCTGGCTACAACACGTGTTTTTATGCTTACCCTTAGCGTTGCGACGTCGTATTGCGGCCAAAATGCGCGCGGGCAGTGCCAATGCCAATCAGCAAAAGTCGTCCACCATCATGGATGTGACGCCACAAGAAGTGCAGCGCCAGTTAGATAACGCAGGAGTGGTTAACATGATTCACGGCCATACCCATCGCCCCCATGTCCATCAATGGTGTGATCAAGGCCACGATTACCAGCGCATCGTGTTAGGCGATTGGTACCAACACGGGTCGGTATTAGTGTGTGGCCCGCAAGGCTGTGACTTACAAACTCGCGACTTTACCCATCACTAAGCTGTTCAGCCCATCGTTAAGAGATCTTTATGCAGACTGATTTATGCCCTTGTTGTAGTAACAAACCCTACGCCGAATGCTGCGCGCCCGTTCATCAACATCCGGCCAACGCTGCCCACCCTGAGCAATTGATGCGTGCCCGCTACAGCGCACATCCGAAAGGCTTGGTGGACTTTATTGTCGCGACCTATCACCGCGAATGCGGCGCCGAGGCATTTCGGGATGATATTGCCATGATGACCGATCATCAGTGGCAATCACTTGAGATGCTCGATAGCGAGGTATTAAACCACGGTGAGCTTGGGTTTGTGACCTTCAAAGCCCACTTTATTGCTGACGGTGAGCCTCAGTGTTTGCATGAGCGGTCTCGGTTTGTCCAAGAAACAATCAATGGACAGCCTCAATGGCGATATATCGATGGTGTTTTCCCCGGCCATATCAAAGCCGGCCGTAATGACCCTTGCCCGTGTGGCAGCGGACGTAAGTTTAAAAAGTGTTGCAGCTAGCCCCCTAGCCTCGCCATTCCAAACAACTCTTGGTTAAAAAATCATCAAGTTTGGTGCTTCGTGGTCGATACTAATAGTAAGACCAAAGGAGGACCCATCATGAACTGGCTTGGCAATTTGAGTCCTGTGTATCGCACGCCGCATACACCGCCCACCAAAGTATGGGCGATCCGCAAATCGGAACACATTGATGCGCGTAAAGAGCGGCGGCTAGACGATCTCAATGATCACGCTCAGCAACCGCACCAAGAGCACGAGGAAAAAACACCTAAAAAAGACGGTGAACTCGATATTTATGTCTAGCCTCGGTGTCGACGCTCTCGCTGTTCATGGCGATGGCGATGCTTACTTAGCATGACACTTACTTAGCACGACCTGGCATAAAGACACGTGAAAAAAACGCGCTTTGACTGGTTGCAATCCAAACGGATTTTGATATGGTCATAAATAGTTAAGCTTTTTGGTATGGAGCTTATTTTTATCACAGAGCGCACTTTTGTTAGATAATGGACGACCAACAATGATTTCAGCACTAATGACCATGCATCACCACCATCATCCTGACTAGTCTTTCGGGAGGAATGGTTTCGACTGGAAGACGAGTAAAAAGCGCTTCCGTCGGTCATTAGCAAGCTAACAGATTCAGACCCTCGGGAGCATCGTCTTCCGAGGGTTTTTTCTTTTTTAGCTTTTCATTTTTAGACAAGGAAGCACACATGCAAACACAACGCTTACGTATCGCCATCCAAAAAAAGGGCCGTCTCGCCAAAGAGTGCCAGGAGCTGCTCAAACGTTGCGGGGTTAAAATTAACTACACTGGCGAGCGCTTGGTGGTCCACGCCGAAAACATGCCCATCGATCTGCTACTGGTTCGTGATGATGATATCCCTGGCCTTATCATGGACGGCGTGGTTGACTTAGGTGTGATTGGTGAGAACGAATTAGAAGAGGTTCGCCTTGAGCGCATCAAGTTGGGTGAGCCGAGCCAGTATCAGCTGCTTCGTCGCCTCGACTTTGGTGGCTGTCGTCTTTCCATTGCGCTGGATAAAGACCAAAATTACAACGGCCCACAAGATCTCGCTGAGCAACGGATTGCGACCACCTATCCCAATATTCTTAAAGCCTACATGGACAAGCAGGGTGTGAATTTCAGCACCTGTATGCTCAATGGCTCCGTGGAAGTGGCGCCACGTGCGGGGCTCGCCGATGCGATTTGTGATTTGGTCTCAACGGGCGCCACCTTAGAGGCCAACGGCTTGAAAGAAGCCGAAGTCATTTTTCGCTCCAAGGCAGTGTTAATTCAGCGTGAAGGCAGCTTCAGCGAAGAGAAAACCGCATTAATTGAACGCTTGCTCACTCGCATGCAAGGCGTGATTCAAGCCAAAGAGTCGAAATACATCATGCTTCACGCGCCGAGCGAGGCGCTAGAAAAAATTGTTGAGCTACTCCCGGGTGCCGAAGACCCGACCATTTTGCCGCTCGCACACGAAAAAAGCCGTGTGGCGGTGCACCTTGTCAGTACCGAAAATCTGTTCTGGGAAACCATGGAAAAGCTCAAACAATTGGGCGCAAGCTCAATCTTGGTCCTGCCGATTGAAAAGATGATGGAGTAAGTCACCATGCGAACAGTAGTTTGGAAATCACTCGGAGAATCGCAAAAAGAGGGCTTGATGCGCCGCCCTGCCATCGCCACCGGCGCACAAACCCAAGCCAGTGTCACGGAGATTATCGCCGATGTGAGAGAACGTGGTGATGAGAGTTTAAAGGCGCTGACCAAAAAATTTGATGGTGTCGAGCTCGATAGCATCAAACTCGACAGAGCGATCTTGGCCGATGCCGAAGCGCGATTGGGGGAAGATATCAAACTTGCTCTACGTCAAGCCTACGACAACATCAGCACCTTTCACCGCGCACAAAAAGCCCAGCCGTTGAAAGTCGAAACCATGCCGGGGGTGGTATGTGAATCCATCACTCGCCCGATTAACCGCGTCGGGCTGTATATTCCTGGCGGTAGCGCGCCTTTGCCCTCTACCGTATTGATGTTGGGCGTCCCCGCACAAATTGCCGGCTGCCGTAAAGTGGTGCTCTGTACCCCGCCGCCGGTGGCCGATGAAATTTTATACTGCGCCAAACTGTGTGAGATTGACGAAATTTATACCCTAGGTGGCGCACAAGCGGTGGCGGCGATGGCCTTTGGCACCCAAAGTGTGACCAAGGTGGATAAGATTTTTGGTCCGGGCAATGCCTATGTCACCGAAGCCAAACGTCAGGTGAGCCTTGCTGCCAATGGCGCGGCGATGGACATGCCTGCCGGCCCTTCCGAAGTCTTGGTGATTGCTGATGCCGGCGCGGATCCCGACTTTGTTGCCGCGGATTTACTCAGCCAAGCGGAGCACGGCCCCGATTCGCAAGTGGTGCTGGTGACGCCGGCACCCGAGATGGCAGAAAAAGTCGCCGATGCGGTGCAGCAGCAATTAACCACGCTCAGTCGTGCAGAAATTGCCAAGCAAGCGCTGGGCAGCAGTGTGATTATTATTGCCGACACCCTTACCCAATGCGTGTCGATTTCTAACCGCTACGGGCCAGAGCACTTGATTGTGCAGACTCAGCAGCCTCGAGATTTGTTGCCGCTGTTGGATAACGCTGGCTCGATTTTCTTGGGCGCCTATTCGCCCGAATCCGTGGGTGATTACGCCTCAGGCACCAACCATGTGTTGCCGACTTATGGCTACACGCGCACCTACAGCAGCCTTGGACTGGCCGACTTTACCAAGCGGATGACGGTGCAAGAGCTTAGCGACACTGGGTTACAAACACTGGGCCCGACCGTGATGCGAATCGCAGAAGCCGAGGGCTTGGATGCGCATCGTCAAGCGGTCGATATTCGTCTAAATAAGCTACAACAACCCCAAGCCTCAGAGGACCCGTTAGTATGAGCATCGATAAACTCGCCCGTGAGCAAGTACAAGCGCTCACGCCCTATCAGTCAGCCCGCCGTATCGGTGGCAGCGGGGATGTGTGGCTCAATGCCAATGAATCCCCCTTTGACAATGCTTATACCCTGAGCGGCCAAGGACTCAATCGCTACTCCAGCTGTCAGCCGGCATCATTGATTAATGCCTATGCCAACTATGCGGGGGTAGACACGGGCCAAGTGATTACCACTCGTGGCGCCGATGAAGGGATTGATTTATTGCTGCGCGCGTTTTGCGAGCCAAACCAAGATAGCGTACTGATTTGCCCCCCCACCTATGGCATGTATGCGGTCAGTGCCGAAAACCAAGGGATTGCGACCACCCAAGTGCCGCTCACCGCCGACTGGCAGCTGGACATGGCAGGAATTGATTCCGCCTTGGAGGCAGATGCCAACATCAAGCTTATCTTCGTATGTACTCCTAATAATCCGACCGGTAATTTAATTAACCGCGACGACATAGAAGCGCTACTCACCCGCACCCAAGGTCGCGCGATTGTGGTGTTGGATGAAGCCTATATTGAATTTAGTCCAGAAGCGACCTGCACCGACTTGCTCGCACGCTTTGATAATCTGGCCATTTTGCGCACGCTATCCAAAGCGTTCGCTCTGGCGGGACTGCGTTGCGGTTTTACCCTCGCCAATCCCGCTATTATTAACTTGATGCTCAAGGTGATCCCGCCGTATCCGGTGCCGGTGCCCGTGGCAGATATTGCCGAGCAAGCGCTCTCCGAAGCGGGCTTGGCGCGGATGAAGTATCAGGTTTTGGACTTAACCGCCAACCGTGCCTATTTGCAAGCCGGCCTCAGTATGCTGCCCGGCATCAAGGTGCATCCAGGCTTTGGTAACTACCTGCTGATAGGCCTGGACGACACCGATGCGGTGTTTAAGCACTTGGGTAATGCGGGGATTATTGTGCGCCGTACCGCAGTCGAGAACAGCTTACGCATCAGTATTGGCAACCGTGACGAATGTGAAAAAGTGTTGGCTTTTATCCGCCAGCAGCTCAGTGAATAAGGACAACCACTGTGAAAGACAAGATTTTATTTATTGACCGTGATGGCACCTTGATTGTGGAGCCGCCTGAAGACTACCAAGTGGATCGCCTGGATAAATTGGCCTTTGAGCCGGACGTGATCCCCGCACTACTTAGCCTGCAAGCGGCGGGCTACACCTTGGTGATGGTGAGCAATCAAGATGGTTTAGGGACCGATAGCTTCCCGCAAGCGGACTTTGATGCACCACACAACATGATGATGGCGCTATTTCGCTCACAAGGGATCCATTTTGAAGACGTGCTGATTTGTCCGCACTTTGATAGTGACGACTGTAGCTGCCGCAAGCCTAAATTAGGCTTGGTAAAAGATTATCTGCAGCAAGGCCGAATTGATTTCGCCCAATCGGCGGTGATTGGCGATCGCGACACCGATATCACCTTAGCCAACAATATGGCGCTACAAGGGATCAAATATCAGCGTGAGGTGATGGGCTGGCCACAGATTGTCGAGCGTCTGACCTTGCAGCCGCGCATCGCATCGGTGACTCGCACCACCAAAGAAACCGACATTCAGGTGGCTATTAACCTGGATAAGAGTGGCGGCAGCCGCATTGAAACCGGACTGGGCTTTTTTGACCACATGTTGGATCAAATCGCCACCCACGGCGGTTTTCAGCTGAGCGTTGGTGTCAAAGGCGATTTGCACATCGATGACCACCACACCATTGAAGACACCGCCCTCGCCTTGGGCGACGCGCTTAAACGGGCGCTGGGTGATAAGCGCGGCATTGGCCGTTTTGGATTTAGCCTGCCGATGGATGAGTGCTTGGCGCAATGTGCGTTGGATTTATCCGGACGTCCGTTTCTTAAATTTGAGGCCAGCTTCCCACAGCCACAAGTGGGCGATATGTCGACCGAAATGGTCGGACACTTCTTCCGCTCGTTGACCGACACCTTGGCCTGTACTCTGCACCTGACCGTGGATGGCGAAAACACCCACCACTTGGTGGAAAGCTTATTTAAAGCCTTTGGCCGCACCTTGCGTCAAGCCATTAAGGTAGAAGGCGATGCGCTGCCAAGCAGTAAAGGAGTCTTATAATGCGCAAACATACCGTCATTATCGATACCGGCTGCGCCAATGTGTCCTCGGTACGCTTTGCTGTTGAGCGTTTGGGGTATCAAGCCACATTGAGCCGCGATCCCGACGTAGTGCTGGGGGCAGACAAGCTTTTTTTGCCCGGCGTCGGCACAGCCAGCGAAGCGATGAAAAACCTCACCGAGCGCGGCTTAGTAGATTTAGTTAAACAGGTTGAGCAACCGCTACTGGGAATTTGTCTTGGCATGCAAATGCTAGGCACACGCTCCGATGAAGGCGATAGCCCGGTTGAGTGCCTTGGCCACATCCCCGCGCCGACCAAGCTAATGGATACCGATGGCCAGCCTTTACCTCATATGGGTTGGAATCGGGTCGCCACTATCAATGACCATCCCTTATTCGATGGCATTCCCGCTGGCAGCTACTTCTATTTTGTCCACAGTTACGCGATGCCGGTCGGTGATTACACCTTGGCACAATGTCATTATGGTCATGCGTTCAGTGCGGCCATCAATCAAGATAACTACTTCGGGGTTCAGTTTCACCCCGAGCGCTCGGGCAAAGTGGGCGCGCGTTTGATTCAGAATTTTTTGGAGATGTAAGCAAGGATGATTATACCAGCACTCGATTTGATAGATGGCCAAGTGGTGCGCCTTTATCAAGGGGATTATCAGCAAAAAACCGACTACGGTTTTGACCCGCGTGAGCAGTTTGCACGTTACCATCAAGCAGGCGCGGATTGGTTGCACCTCGTGGATTTAACCGGTGCCAAAGATCCGACCGCGCGTCAGGTCGATTTGATCACCGAGATTTTGCAATCAACGCCCGCCAATATCCAAATCGGCGGCGGCGTGCGCACCGAAATGGACGTGATTGAGCTGCTAAACACCGGCGCGCAGCGCGTAGTGATCGGCTCCACCGCGGTCAAATCCCCCGATTTGGTCAAAGGCTGGATGCAAACCTACGGCCCTGACCGGATTGTATTGGCACTCGACATTCACATTGACAGTGACGGGACGCGACGCGTGGCGGTGTCCGGCTGGCAACAAGACTCCGGCGTCACCATTGAAGCGCTCCTCGACGATTATTTGTCCGTCGGGCTCAAGCATGTGCTATGCACCGATATCTCCCGCGATGGCACCTTGCAAGGCAGCAATGTGGCGCTTTACCGCGACTTGTGTCAGCGCTATCCGAGCATTGCGTTTCAATCATCAGGCGGCATTGGCAGTCTCGAAGACATTCGCGCCTTGCGCGGCACCGGTGTGGCAGGCGTGATCGTCGGCCGCGCCCTACTGGAAGGTAACTTTAGCGCAGAGGAGGCGATCGCATGCTGGCAAAACGGATAATTCCTTGTTTGGACGTCCGCGACGGACAAGTGGTCAAAGGCGTGCAATTTCGCAATCACGAAATCATCGGCGATATCGTCCCGCTCGCCAAACGCTACGCCGAAGAAGGCGCTGACGAGTTGGTGTTTTATGACATCACCGCCTCCAGTGACAGCCGGGTGGTCGATAAAAGCTGGGTTAGTCGCGTCGCGGAAGTAATTGATATCCCCTTTTGCGTCGCCGGTGGGATTAAATCCGAAGCCGACGCCCAGCAAATCTTGGAATTCGGCGCGGACAAGATATCGATTAATTCACCGGCTTTGGCCGACCCAAGTTTGATCACGCGGCTGGCCAATAAGTTTGGCGTGCAGTGCGTGGTGGTCGGAATTGATTCCTTCTTCGATGAAGCCACCGGACACTATCAGGTCTATCAATTTACCGGTGATGAAAGCCGCACTCAGGCCACGCCTTGGCAAACGGCCGCCTGGGTTGAGGAAGTCCAACAGCGGGGCGCAGGCGAAATCGTGCTCAATATGATGAACCGCGATGGCGTGCGCCAAGGCTATGACTTAACCCAACTAAAAATGGTAAGAGAGCGCTGTCAGGTGCCCCTGATTGCCTCCGGCGGTGCCGGTGACATGTCGCACTTCGCCGACGCCTTTTTACAAGCGAATGTCGATGGCGCGCTGGCCGCCTCGGTGTTTCACAAGCAAATCATCGCGATAAGCGAATTAAAACAAACATTAAAACAACAAGGGATCGAGGTAAGAGTATGACGGCAGCGTGGGTAGAACGTATCGATTGGGAGAAAAACGCCGGCTTGGTGCCTGCGATTATCCAACACAGCGATAGCGGCCAAGTGTTGATGCTGGGCTACATGAATGCCGATGCACTGAACGCGACGCTCGAAACCGGTCGCGTCACCTTTTGGTCGCGCAGCAAGTCGCGTCTTTGGGTAAAAGGCGAAAGCTCCGGTCATGTGTTAAGCCTTGAGCACATTGCACTCGATTGCGATCAAGATACCTTATTGGTCACGGCCACGCCGCATGGGCCCACCTGTCACCTCGGCACGACCACCTGCTTTGACAGTGATAATAAACCGCCACACACGGGACCCGGCTTTTTATCGAGCCTAGAGCAAGTGCTTGCCAGCCGCAAAGACGCCGCGCCTGATGACTCTTACACCGCGAGCTTATTTGCCAAAGGCACCAAGCGTATCGCGCAAAAAGTGGGGGAAGAAGGCGTCGAAGTCGCCCTCGCTGCCACGGCAGGCGATAAAGCCGAGCTATTAAACGAAAGTGCCGACTTGCTTTATCACTTGTTGGTGTTGCTGCAAGACCAAGAGCTTAGCCTCCATCAAGTGACCGAAGTCCTCGCCTCTCGCCACCAAGGCTAACAGCGAAGCGCGTTAACCTATACATGCTCTCTCCAAAGCGCCGCACAACTGCGGCGCTTTTTGATAATATGCGCTTGTATTCAGTGATAGCAAGGGTTCTTCGTCAATAACAAGAGGTGTTATAAATGATATATCGGAATTGCAATTTCCACTCTTAAGCCAGGATTCGCATCAGACAACGTAATGCTGCCATAATGAAGGCCAGCAATGGCTTTAGCGAGCGACAACCCCAAACCCAGTCCCCCATCAGCTCGGCTCTTATCTACCCGATAGAGCCGCTGAAAAACTCGCTCTTTATGTTCATCGGCAATACCTAGCCCCGTATCCTCAACCTCTAACCAGGCTTGAGACGTTTTCAGATTTTCTCCGCAACGGAGATGAATCTGGCTACCTGGCGGACAATAACGCAACGCATTTTCTATCAAGTTAGCCACTTGCTGAATCAAAAGCTCACGATCCCCCTGAATCATCAGTGGCAAAAAGTGCTTTTCTGATATCAATGACATCTGTGCATCTTCGGCGACATCAGCGTATATCTCCGAAACTGTATCGACCACGTTATTCAGATCAAGCATCACAAAGCGGCTTCGGCGCGCACCGGATTCAATTTGTGCAATACGAAGTAAAGCATCAAATATTGACGCTAGCCGCTGTGAATCTTCTAATGCTCTATCCAATTCAACAAAAAAGGCGTTATTGGGGGTTGATGAAATACTCACAGCATCTTGTCGCAATGCCAATAAATTATGGCGCAGACGACTGATTGGAGTTTTAAGCTCATGAGCAATATTAACGGAGATATCACTCATTGCTGCTACTGTTCCTTCCAGCCGTGACAACATATCATCAAGTGAAACCGAAATACGTGCCAGATCGTTATACGTGTATTTTACATTGGTTCGCGCTGAGAGATCTCCTTCGGCGACTGCATTCAAGACGGTTTCAATCCGTTTAATTCGCTTCTGGCTAATGCGAGTCATTACTGTCACTAGTACCACTGAAAACACTGACACTAGTATGCCCGCAAGCACAAAGCCGGACGCGAGCATAGCGAGAATTTCTTCGTCTTCAATAGGTTCGTCATCGAGTTCGCTTTCTAATCCCTTAGCGCGGTCAAGGGACGCTTTAACGATATCGTAGTTTTGTTCTTTCAGTTCATGGTCGACATAGAAAAAGGTTACCAAGGCCATTAGTACTAAGCTGATTAGAGCCACTCCACCGAACATTAAACCTTGGTGAGTCGCAGAGCTTTTCATCCATGCAGGAAGTATATCTAGCAATTTTCGCTTAGAAAAATAGCGAGGGATAACGTCCACCAGTCTCCCTCTCATTTTAGTTTTCCGCTTTTCTGTTCAAACTTATAGCCAACACCACGAAGCGTATGAATGAGTGTATCGCCAAAGGGTTTCTCGATCTTGTTTCGAAGACGACTAATATGGGTTTCTACAACACTCGTCTGCGGATCGAAGTGTATATCCCACACATGCTCAAGCAGCATGGTCCGAGTAATGACGCGTCCAGGATGGCGTAAGAAAAGCTCAAGAATCCGAAATTCTTTTGGCTGTAAATCCAATGCCTTGCCCTGGCGAGTTGCTGAGTGCGCAAACAGATTCAGTATTAAATCGCCAGAACTAAGTTCATGGCTGGATTCGGTTTTCTTCAACATTGTACGACGGGAGAGCGCAGTGATGCGTGCCAAAAGTTCAGAGAAAGCAAACGGCTTGGTAAGATAGTCATCACCGCCTGCTTCTAAACCTTCCACTCGATCGTCCACACCACCCAGCGTGGTAAGAAACAGGATAGGAATACCAACTTGCGCAGCACGAAGGGCCTTAACGAGAGAAAGACCATCTAGGCCCGGTAACATGCGATCGACAATCGCCACATCGTAACTTTCTGTCATGCAAAGCGTGAGGGCATGCTTGCCGTTATCAATCACCTCAACTTGATGGCCTGCTTCTCGCAGGCCTTTTTCTACGAAACGACTGAGGCTATTATCGTCTTCCACCAACAGTACGCGCATTTGGGCACCCCTCTATTTAGGCATTAAGGTTGTATTTCAGCTGCCGTTACAACCGATTCACCTTGATTTGTCGTACTTTGTGGATGAGGAATATCTTTAACAACTTGGCGTTGTTGGTATTTCGCCATGATAATAGCGACAATACCCGCCATCAAACTCATCCCAAGTATAACCAGCCCAAACATGAAAAACAGTGAGAAGCTCAATACGCCCAAAATTGCCATAGGAGCCTTTTGAACAAGACTTTTAACCTGTTCTTTTCTACGTTGCCATTTTGATGCGTTTCTGTTTTCTACATTCATATAAACCTCCAATCATGGGCACTAGCCCATAAAATTATCCGATTCAGGTTGGTTTGTTACTGTCTTACTTTAATACTCTCGCATCAATTTTAATTTCAACATGATTGCCGCTAGTATTTAGCAGGTCTACTTCGTAGTATGGCCGATCAAGATGATCATCCTGTTCAACTCGCCACGCTTTTCCATCTACTTGCGTCTCTGCTTGCATCAATGCCTGTTCAAGAGAAAGAAACGTTCCGTTTCTAATACCTGCTAACCAGATAGCATCCTCAACATCATTGTCATGATTGCGATGAGTATTAGTTAGAATCACTTCACCTGTTGCTGCGCTCACTACTGTATTAATTTCTTCACCCGTATCGCTTATGATCTCAATCTCATAGACCGCTTGGCTCATTACCACATCACGTTCAGCCTCTATCACGATACCGTCAGCAGTTTTCTTTGCTGTCTCAACTGCCTGGATCAATGTTACCGCATCGCTATGGAGAGTCTTGGGCTTCTCACCTGCGTTGGCAGCACCAACAACCAACATAGCACCTAGACCCAGCACAGCAGTAAGAGTGGCGGTAGACGAAAACACTAAATTTTTTTTCATGATGTAATCCTCATTGTTCGTATGATTTGATAGGGACTTCCCTCTCGACGTAGATACTCTAAGCGATCGGGATTTCGTCAACTTTTCGCGAACTATACATTTTTGTAATGTTTGACTGCGCACATGAAGCAAAGAGAAGGTCGAAAGTGGATATATTATCTTGGTACTTTGACGGTTATCATCAACGGCACTGAAGTAGTGTTTAAATGTATCGATCCACGGTATCTATCTCGAACTATTATAGAGTCGGCCTATATGATAACAGCCAGAGGTGATCGTCAAACCGAACCTGTTTTGGTCAAAAACGTTCGCGTGGTCGCCCTGCTAAGTATAGAAGCTGTCGACATTGCAATGGGTCACCTTGTTAACCTATATAACTGGCTGTGAAGTTTATAGATAGCTATTTAGAGGACTTTTCCGATTCTCTTAGTTTGGTACCACTCTTTTGGAATTCGATTTTGCCAATCACACATCAGAACGCCGTAGCAGATCGCCAAATCCTGCTCAGATCAGTTAAACTGCCTGTATTCCCGACAGTTAGTGACAAGGCGTCCTATGTTTAACGGCAAATCCATTCTGATCACCGGCGGTACTGGTTCTTTTGGTAAAAAGTACGTCCGCACCCTGCTTGAACGCTATCAACCACGCCGTCTCGTGGTGCTCTCTCGCGATGAACTCAAGCAATATGAAATGCAGCAAACCTTTAACGCCCCTTGCATGCGCTATTTTATCGGCGATGTGCGTGATGGCGATCGTTTAATGCAAGCGATGCAAGGCATTGACTATGTGATTCATGCCGCTGCACTTAAGCAGGTACCTGCCGCCGAATACAACCCGATGGAGTGTATCAAAACCAACATTCACGGTGCAGAAAATGTGATTCGAGCCGCGATTGCCAACGGGGTCGAAAAAGTGATTGCGCTCTCGACCGATAAAGCCGCCAGCCCCAATAATCTCTATGGCGCCACCAAACTGTGTTCAGATAAATTGTTTGTCGCCGCTAACAATATGACCGGGGGCCAAAAGACACGTTTTTCGGTGGTGCGCTATGGCAATGTGGTCGGCTCGCGCGGCTCTGTGGTGCCTTTGTTTAAGAAAAAGGCAGCGGAAGGCGCGGATCATTTGCCCATTACCCATCCTGAAATGACCCGCTTTTGGATTACCTTGCAGCAAGGGGTGGATTTTGTGCTGAAAAACTTTTCGCGCATGTATGGCGGAGAAATATTTGTTCCTAAGATCCCATCGGTTCGTCTGACGGATCTCGCCAGCGCCTATGCCCCAAACACACCCGTCAAGGTGATAGGCATTCGCCCCGGTGAAAAAATGCATGAAGTGATGTGTCCGGCTGACGATGCGCATCTGACGCTCGAATTTGCCGATCATTACGTGATTTGCCCCACCATTAAGTTCTACGATGCCGATGATGACTATCGAGAAAATGCGTTGGGTGAGAAAGGACAGCCCGTGCCAGAAGGCTTTGAGTATCAATCAGGCACTAACCCGGATGTGTTAACCGTCGAGGCTATTTTGCAACTCGACACCGAGCAGTAAAGGAGTATGGCGTTGATCCCATACGGAAAGCAGCATCTTAGCGAGCAAGACTATGCCGCTGTGCTTGAGGTGCTAAAAAGTGATTATCTGACGCAAGGCCCGCAAGTTCCGGCTTTTGAAGCCGCCGTCGCCGAACTCACCGAGGCTGCGCATGCGGTCGCCGTTAATAGCGCCACATCTGCCCTGCATCTGGCTTGTCTGGCGTTAGGACTGGGCCCAGGCGATCGTTTATGGACCTCTCCCATCACCTTTGTCGCGTCAGCCAATTGTGGCCGATACTGTGGTGCTGAGGTGGACTTTGTCGATATCGACCCGCACACACGTAACCTATGCTCCCAGCAGCTCGCGAAAAAACTGGCGCAAGCAGCCGCTACTCACACCCTACCCAAAGTGCTGGTGGTGGTGCATATGGCCGGTGCCAGTGCGCCAATGGCCGAGATTGCCGCGCTCGCCAAACGTTATCAGGTAGCCATTATTGAGGATGCATCACATGCGATGGGCGCCTACTATCAACAAGCGCCGGTGGGTGGATGCCAGTACAGCGATATTAGCGTGTTTAGTTTTCATCCAGTCAAAGTGGTCACCGCGGGAGAGGCAGGGGTTGCCACTACCCAAAATGCCACATTGGCGAAAGCGCTGCGTCAATTGCGTAGCCACGGGATCACCCGTGACGCAGAAGACAGCCACGCAGCCTTGCCGCCTTGGGGTTATGAGCAGCATGCATTGGGGATGAACTATCGCCTCTCGGATATTCATGCCGCGCTTGGCCGTTCACAATTAACCCAGCTTGGTTCCTTTATCGCCAGACGGTTTGCACTCGCCGAGCGTTACCATCAAGCGCTGGCGGATTTGCCCGTCAAGCGGCCCGTTTTAGATCCTGAGTCGGCATGGCATTTGTATTTGATTGAGCTTGAGCACGCCGATACACGCCGCGCCGTTTTTGAGGCAATGCGTGCGCAAGGCATTGGCGTGAACGTGCACTATATTCCTGTGCATACGCAACCTTACTATCAGGCACTGGGCTTCCAACTCGGAGACTTCCCGCTCGCCGAACAGTATTACGCGGGCGCACTCACTTTGCCGCTTTACCCCGATTTAACCGAGCAACAGCAAGACACAGTGATTGCTGCGCTACAAAAAGTCATTGAGGACGCGTGACCGATGAATGTATGTATTATTCCCGCCCGTGGTGGCAGCAAACGCATTCCGGGCAAGAACCTCAAACTGTTTAACGGTGCGCCCATTATCACTTATGCTATTGCGACAGCACGTCAAAGTGGGCTATTCGATCGCGTCTTGGTTTCCACCGATTGCGACGACATTGCCAGTGTGGCGCGCGATGCCGGGGCTGAAGTGCCTTTTGTGCGTCCCGCCGAGATTGCCGGCGATCACGCTACGACCTTGGATGTGCTTGAGCATGCGATCCAGTGGCTGAACCAGTCGCCACAGCAAACGCCTTTGCACGCGGTATGCTGCCTGTATGCGACCACTCCCTTTGTCACCACGGATGACTTGCGCCAAGGCTTAGCGTTACTGAACGGCGACACCGTCAAATACAGTTTTGCCGCCACCCGCTACGCCTTTCCAATTCAGCGCAGTATTCATGTCGATGCCGATGGCAGCGTCAGCATGTTGTGGCCCGAGCACTTCACCACTCGTTCACAAGACTTACAACCCGCGTACCACGATGCGGGGATGTTTTACTGGGGCACGCCGAGCGCTTTTTTGGCGCGGGAGCCGGTTTTTGCCCCCCACTCAAAAGCCGTGTTGATCCCTCATTACCGCGTGCAAGACATTGATGAGCCGGATGACTGGCTACGCGCTGAGCTAATGTATCAACTGTTGGAGCAACAAGCCTTGCTATGAGCCATATTGCCATTCGAGTCGATGCCTCCCAAGCAATAGGCACCGGGCACGTCAGCCGCATGCACGTGTTGGCCAGCATGCTACAAGCGTCGGGTCATCAAGTAACCTTGGTCTGTCGCGATTTATCCGGCAATTTGATAGCGGTCAGCCAAGAGCAAGGCTTAACGGTGGCGGTGTTGCCTGCCCCCAAACACTCGCTTAGCAACACCGATTGGCTTGGTGTGAGCCAGCGGCAAGATGCCGAAGAAACAACCGCACACGTCGCTAACCAGCCGGTGGATTTGATGGTGGTGGATCATTACGCCCTCGATGCCCGCTGGGAGCAATCAATTCACATCCAATTGTGCTGTCCGGTGATGGTGGTCGATGATTTAGCCAATCGGCCCCACGATTGCGCGTTTTTGCTCGATCAAAATCCTTGGCCTGATCTCACCACGCGCTACGCATCACAGCTTGTAAATCCACAGACCCGATGCTTATTGGGGCCAGACTATGCACTATTGCGTCCAGCATTTGCCGCCTTACATCAGTCTCCGCCGCCGCGGGAAGATAAGGTAATCGCCTTTTTCTCCGGCACGGACCCGACCGGTGAAAGCCGCAAGCTCGTGGACGCGGTCAAACACCTAGAAGCCGTTCAACACCTAGAAGAAGAGCAAAAGCTCGAGAGATTGCCTTTCTCGCTATTAATTGTCACCGGCCGGCGTAACCCAGACCGCGATGCATTGTGTAAAGAGCCTGTCCCCGATGGGGTTAGCGTGGTGGAAGCACTGTCGGACTTTGATGCCCACATGGCACGGGCACGCTATGCGTTTGGGGCGGCCGGTGTGACCGCCATTGAGCGCAGCTGCTTGGGGGTCCCGAGCACCTTGGTGTGTGTGGCGGAAAACCAACACGCCATGGCCGAGTATCTCGCCGGACAACCGGGCTATCAATACTTAGGACGCGGTGAGCACACCCGCTGGCAAGATTACGCGTCTGCACTGCAGCACCTTGCGGCAAACTGGTATCAGCTTCCTACTCTGCCAGCGATCACCGATGGAAAAGGCGCAGAGCGCGTGGTCGCGGCCTTGGAGCATGACTTATGCAACTGATTTTTAAAGCGGTGAGTCACGCGGACAGTGATACCTTATGGCATTGGCGCAATCGTCCCGCTGTTCGCCAGTTTATGTACACTCAGCATGAAATTAGCCATGATGAGCACAAGGCATGGTTCAGCCATATGCTCGCCAGCACGCACCGTTATTTCTATATCGTCTACAAGCGCGTAGACGGCCAACCGGACAAGCCACTTGGCGTGGTCAATCTTGACCTCGATAGCAATAATAGTAAAAGTGCGACCTGGGCTTTTTATGCCGCGCCGGATGCACCGCGTGGGAGCGGCGCGCTCATGGAGTTTGGCGCATTAAGCTTAGCGTTTGAGACCTTGGGCGTGACCCAGTTGAACTGTGAAGTGCTCAGTCATAATCAGGGAGTGGTTCGGCTACATCAACGCTTTGGCTTTCGTGAAACGCCGCAAAGTCGGCAACGCACCTTTTCCCTGCCTGAGGGAAAAACAGTCGAGATTGTGTGCCTGTCTTTGTCCGCTGATAAGTGGCAGCAAGGCGCCAGCGCCCTTCAAACCAAACTGAATATCGATGCGGTTTATGAACAACGACATTAAAATTGCAGGCCGTTTGATCGGCCCCCAGCATCCTCCCTATATCATTGCCGAAATGTCGGCCAACCATAATGGTAGCCTTGAGCTTGCCAAGCAAACTATCTCCATGGCCAAAGCCTGCGGTGCCGATGCCGTCAAAATGCAAAGCTATACCGCCGATACCATTACCCTTGATTGCGACCACGATGAATTTCAGATCAAAGGCGGACTGTGGGATGGTTATAGTCTCCACCAACTATATCGCTGGGCACAAACCCCGTTTGAGTGGCACAAGCCGTTATTTGATCACGCGAGAAAAGAAGGCATCACCCTATTCTCTTCTCCTTTTGATTGCTCAGCGATTGACTTGCTCGAAGATCTTAACGCCCCCGCCTATAAAATTGCCTCGTTCGAGGCGATTGATTTGCCCTTGATTCGCTATGCCGCGCAAACCGGTAAACCGATGATCATCTCAACCGGCATGGCTGACGAGACAGAGATTGACGAGGCAGTGGCGACTGCCCGTGATAACGGCTGTCGTGAGCTGGTGTTGCTTCATTGTATCAGCGCCTACCCCGCGCCGATTGAGCAAAGCCATCTGCGAACTATTCCAACCTTAGCCACCCGCTATCAAACCTTGGCGGGCTTATCCGATCATTCGCTGACCAACACCGCCGCGATCGCTGCTGTGGCACTCGGCGCGTGCGTGATTGAAAAACATGTGATGCTCTCTGAAAATTCGGGAGGTCCGGATGCTGCTTTCTCGCTTACGCCACCTGCACTCAGTGCGCTTTGTGAGCAGACCCACGCGGCGTGGCGAGCGTTAGGACAAAGCGCCCTCACCACACGAGAGGCCGAGTCGAGCAACCGTCAATTTAGGCGCTCTTTGTATGTCTGTGAGGATATCGCGCCCGGTGAGCCACTGACGCCCGATAATGTGCGCAGTATTCGTCCTGGCTTTGGGCTGGCGCCGAAACACTATGATGTCGTGATCGGAAAACGCGCGACACGCGCGTTAACCAAAGGCACTCCGTTGTCGTGGGAAGATATAGACTAATAGCCTGAGTAGGTTATTGTTATTCCCAAGACCACAAACAAAAAACCCGGCTAGCGAGCCGGGTTTTATCATCGTGCGATAATACTATTATTACATTTGCGCGATCATATCGTCTGCAAACTCAGAGCACTTACGTAGGCTCGCACCTTCCATTTGACGCTCAAAGTCATAGGTCACAGTTTTGTTGGCGATGGTTTTTTCCATTGATTTGATCACCAGATCAGCGGCTTCAAACCAGCCCATGTGACGCAGCATCATTTCTGCTGACAGGATAAGCGACCCTGGGTTTACCTTGTCTTGGCCCGCGTATTTTGGCGCCGTGCCGTGGGTGGCTTCAAACAGTGCCACACCGTCACCAATGTTGGCACCTGGGGCGATACCAATACCACCAACCTGGGCTGCCAAAGCATCAGATACGTAATCACCATTCAAGTTCATGGTGGCAATCACATCATACTCTGCAGGGCGCAACAGGATTTGCTGCAAGAAAGCATCTGCGATGGAATCTTTAATAATGATTTCTTTACCGGTTTTTGGATTTTTCATCGTCATCCACGGACCGCCATCAAGCAACTCGGCACCAAACTCTTTATTGGCTACTTCGTATGCCCAATCTTTAAACGCCCCTTCGGTAAACTTCATGATGTTACCTTTGTGGACGATAGTCAGTGAGTCGCGATCGTTATCGATGGTGTACTCGATAGCCGCACGAACCAGACGCTTGGTACCTTCTTCAGAAATCGGCTTGATACCGATACCACACTGCTCTGGGAAACGGATTTTGTTGGCACCCATTTCTTCGCGCAGGAATTTAATCACTTTATCGGCTTCTGCGGTGCCCGCTTTAAACTCGACACCCGCGTAGATGTCTTCTGAGTTTTCACGGAAGATCACCATATCGGTATCTTCTGGCTTTTTCAGAGGGCTAGGAACGCCAGTGAAGTAACGTACCGGACGCGCACAAATGTAGAGATCGAGCTCTTGGCGAAGGGCCACATTCAGAGAACGAATACCACCGCCAACAGGCGTTGTCAGTGGGCCTTTAATCGCCACTTTGTATTCACGAATAAAGTCGAGTGTTTCAGCCGGTAGCCATTGATCATCACCGTATACCTTGGTGGATTTTTCACCGGTGTAGATTTCCATCCATGAAATCTTACGCTCACCGTTGTAGGCTTTAGCAACTGCGGCATCAACAACTTTGATCATTGCAGGGCTAACATCCATCCCGATGCCATCCCCTTCAATGTAAGGGATCACAGGGTGGTTAGGGACTACCAGTTTTGTGCCGTCGAGTGTAATTTTTTCACCTTCCGCCGGTACAACTACTTTACTTTCCATTTTAATCTCCTAGCGTCCATTTGTTATCTTTGTGTAAGATGCGCAACGAGGATACTCGAATTCATACAACACGCCAAACAGATTATTACGTGTATAATACCAAAGTCTCATTTGCCGTTTAATCTATTTGACAGCCCGTATGCCATATAAATCCCGCTCTCAGCCAGCGTCAAAGGCTGTTTCAAACACCACTGCCAAATCATCTCAACACGCACAGGATTCACGCGCGACGGCGATGACCACTAAAGTGATACTTGTTAACAAACCTTATAACATGTTGACCCAGTTTAGCGGTGAGCCCGGTGACAGCACATTAGCCGACATCGTCTCCGTAAAAGACGTGTACCCGGCCGGTCGACTCGACAAGGACAGCGAAGGCTTACTGGTACTCACCAATAACGGTGCCTTACAAGCCAGATTAACCCAGCCTTCATCTAAATCTCCCAAAACCTATTGGGTCCAAGTGGAAGGTGAGCCCAGCGATGAAGCGATTCAAGCGCTTTGCGACGGTGTGGAGCTAAAAGATGGTCTAACGCTACCCGCTGAGGTATCAAAAATGGCGTCACCCGCCGTGTGGGAACGCCATCCTCCGGTACGCTATCGCGCCAACATTCCCACTACCTGGTTAAAGGTGGTGCTGCACGAGGGGCGAAATCGACAAGTACGTCGGATGACTGCCCATATTGGCCACCCGACGCTGCGCTTGATTCGCGCCCAACTCGGCGCCTGGCAGCTGGATGATTTGCAGCCAGGCCAGTGGTGTGAGGTTGATCCGCCGAAAGGCTTTGAGCAGTTCACCCCTAAACCCAAAGGGCCAAAAGGGAAAGCACCGCGTGGGCGCACTCGATCGTCCAAGCGCGCACCGTTGAAGAAGGCTCGATAAAGCCAAGCTTCACAGCAATTGTCGTCACCGCTCTGAGATTGGATACCACGCATAGACACGCCGTGAATCCATCCCTGGAGGCTCCGCCGCGCCATCCATGGCGCGGAGGGTCTTTGCGCTGCATCCAATCCCAAGTATTAACCCTCATTGCTATTAATAGTATTAACATATACCGCCTCGGTCACAGGCCACGCGACCCTCTACCCACCCATCTACTCACTTTGGATAACGGTTAACGTGTGAGCCCTATCACATCTGTATCCGGCGATTTGATTCTGTTAAACTCAGCGTCCGTTTATTGATAGCAGCATTTGTGATCACCATGTCAGATAACAGCAGCAAAAAAGTGATTGTCGGAATGTCCGGCGGTGTTGATTCGTCCGTTTCTGCCTACTTGTTGAAACAACAGGGTTATCAGGTCGAAGGCCTGTTTATGAAAAACTGGGAAGAAGATGACAACGAAGAATACTGCTCTGCTGCAGAAGACTTGGCCGATGCGCAAGATGTCTGCGATAAGTTGGGCATTGAGCTACATACCATTAATTTTGCCGCTGAGTATTGGGACAATGTGTTCGAGCATTTTTTGACCGAGTACAAAGCAGGCCGTACGCCGAATCCAGATATTCTGTGCAATAAAGAAATTAAATTTAAGGCATTTCTCGAGTTTGCTGACGAAGTGCTAGACGCCGATTATATTGCTATGGGCCATTATGTGCGTCGATCTTTCCCCGACAATGGTGAAAAAGCACAGATGCTGCGTGGCCTTGATAGCAATAAAGACCAAAGCTACTTCTTATATACACTCAGCCACGATCAGATCGCACGTAGCTTATTCCCAGTTGGCGATCTCGAAAAGCCACAAGTGCGCCAAATTGCCGAAGAACAAGGCTTGGTGACCGCAAAGAAAAAAGACTCCACTGGGATCTGCTTTATTGGTGAGCGCAAATTTACTGACTTTTTATCGCAGTACTTACCCGCGCAACCGGGGCCCATCGAAACGACCGATGGCGAGAACATCGGTGAGCACCAAGGCCTGATGTATCATACCCTGGGCCAACGTAAAGGCTTAGGGATTGGCGGATTAAAAGGCGGTAACGGTAGCGAAGCGCCCTGGTATGTGGTCGATAAAGACGTTGAACGCAATGTACTGATTGTAGGTCAAGGCCATGATCATCCACGCTTATTCTCTGCAGGCTTAATGGCTGCCCAATTACACTGGGTCGATCGCGAGAATGTGACCGAGACACGCCGTTGCACAGTCAAAACCCGATATCGTCAACACGATATATCATGTACTATCACGCCTGTTGATAATGACACCATAAAAGTGACATTCGACGAGCCGCAAATTGCGGTCACCCCTGGCCAATCCGCCGTTTTTTATGACGGCGACGTGTGCTTAGGTGGTGGTATTATCGAGCAACGTATTTAAGGAGCCGTGATCAGTGGCAGAGACGATTTATGATCGCACCCTCGCTTTTGCGAGCATTTGTCAGGCAGCGAAACTGGTGCAAGATGTGTCCCGTCAGGGCTATTGTGACCAAGACGCGCTCAGTACCAGCTTAAGCAGCATCGTGATGACGAACCCGTCCTCGACGCTAGATGTGTTTCGCGGTGAGGTCGGTAATGTCACTGGCGGCGGTGAGTCAGGGCTCCATTTAGGCTTGGAAGCGCTGATCAGCCAGCTGGATAATAGCAGCAACGGTAGCGAGCTAATGCGTTATCTGATCAATTTGCTCGCCTTAGAGCGCAAGCTTGCCAGCCGTCGTGATGCCATGGCGCAATTGGGCGATCGGATCGAAACCATCGAGCGCCAATCGAGCCACTTTGATCTGCTTGATGAGCAAATGATCAGTAATCTTGCCAGTATTTATCTCGACGTCATCAGCCCACTGGGCCCGCGTATTCAGGTTTCTGGCGACCCGCAACACCTACAACAAACCGGCGTGCAGCATCGTGTGCGTGCCCTCTTGTTATCTGGTATCCGTAGTACCGTACTATGGCGCCAAGTAGGCGGTAAACGCCGACATCTCATTTTTGGTCGTAAACAAATGGTTGAGCAGGCCAAAACTATTCTAGCCCGTAGCTAATCAGATTGAACTCAGGAGACATAAAATGGAACTGTCAGCGCTGACTGCTGTTTCCCCGGTCGATGGCCGATATGGTACGAAAACGATTGCGTTACGATCGATTTTCAGTGAATTTGGATTGCTAAAGTATCGCACCATCGTTGAAATCCGCTGGCTGCAAAGCTTGGCAGCCACTGACAGCATCAAAGAAGTGCCTGCATTTAGCGATGACGCCAACGCTCTCCTCGATCGGATTGCCGCTGAATTTGATGAGCAAGACGCCGCCCGAATCAAAGAGATTGAGCGCACCACTAATCACGACGTCAAAGCGGTTGAGTACTTTTTAAAAGAAAAAATTGCTCAACACCCAGAGATTCATGCGGTTAGCGAGTTTATTCACTTTGCCTGTACCTCGGAAGATATCAATAACCTATCTCACGCACTGATGCTTAAAGACGCGCGTGATACGGTGATCTTACCGGAAATGCAGCAGCTTGCCGATGCAGTTAAAGACTTGTCACAACAATTCCGCGATGTGCCGATGCTCTCTCGCACCCACGGCCAACCGGCTTCGCCGTCGACCATGGGTAAAGAAATGGCGAACGTTGCCTACCGCATGGCGCGTCAGATTAAGCAAGTCGAAAGCACTGAAATCCTCGGCAAAATCAACGGTGCAGTGGGTAACTACAACGCCCATTTGTCGGCCTACCCAGAGATTGATTGGCACGCCTACAGCGAAGCCTTTGTCACCTCGCTCGGTATCGACTGGAACCCGTACACCACTCAAATTGAGCCACATGACTACATTGCTGAGCTCTTTGATGCCGTGGCGCGTTTTAACACCATTTTGATCGATTTTGATCGTGATATCTGGGGCTATATCGCGCTGGGTCACTTCAAGCAAAAAACGGTTGAAGGTGAAATTGGCTCGTCGACCATGCCACATAAAGTCAATCCGATTGATTTCGAAAACTCGGAAGGTAACCTAGGGTTGGCGAACGCGATTTTCTCTCATCTGGGCCAAAAACTACCGATTTCTCGTTGGCAGCGTGATCTGACCGACTCCACCGTGCTGCGTAACTTGGGCGTGGGTGTAGGCTACACCTTGATTGCTTATACCTCGACCCTTAAAGGGATCAGCAAGCTAGAAGTCAACCAAGCCGCGCTAGAAGCCGAGCTGGATAAGAACTGGGAAGTGCTTGCCGAACCGATTCAAACCGTAATGCGTCGCTACGGCATTGAAAAGCCGTACGAGAAGTTGAAAGAGCTCACGCGCGGTAAACGGGTAGATGGTGAAGGCATGCGTGCTTTTGTTGATGGCCTCGACTTACCTGAGCATGAAAAAGCGCGCTTGAAGCAAATGACACCGGCTAACTACATTGGTGATGCGGTCAAGCTTACTGACAAACTTTAAGCAAAACGTTCTCATACCTCACGGCCTCCATTGGGGGCCGTTTTTTATCCCCCTCGCACCGCCCCGCTCAGCGCGTTATACTGCCGCAAATTTCTTAACCTGTGATGCTATGTATCAGTTTCAATTTTCCATTGCCGACTTTATGTCCACCTATTGGCACCAAGCGCCTACCGTTATCCGTCAAGGCTTTATAGACTTCGAGGATCCCATCGACCCAGAGGAAGTCGCAGGCTTGGCGATGGAAGCCGATATTGATTCTCGCATGGTGACACACGCGAATGGTCAATGGCAGGTTGCCCACGGACCGTTTGCGGATTTTAGCAACTTTCCTGATACTCACGCGCAACTGATTGTTCAGGCAGCCAACCACTGGCACCCAGGCGCCCGCGAGTTAGCCAGTGCCTTTTCGACACTGCCTCAGTGGTTATTCGACGATCTTATGGTGTGCTATTCCCAACCGCAAGGTGGCGTGGGACCCCATATCGATCAATACGATGTTTTTATTGTTCAAGGTCAAGGGCGTCGTCGCTGGCGCGTTGGGCCGAAAGGCGATTATCAAGATGCCAATCTCGAGACCGGTCTCAAGCAAATTACTGGCTTTGATGCCATTATCGATGTCGAGCTAGCCCCTGGCGATATTCTTTATATTCCACCCGGTTTCCCGCACGAGGGCGATACCCTAGAACCTTCGCTCAGTTACTCGATTGGTTATCGATCGCCAAAAGCGCGCGAGCTACTCAGTAGCTACGCGGATCAAGTGATTGTTGATGAAGCGGGCGATAACCATTTCCATTGGCCAGCTATGCCAGCGCAACCCGATGCGCCAGCGGCACTCAACCCACAACATCTCGCCCAAATGGATGAGATGATGATGGCATTAATGCAGGACGAAACCCGTAAAAAACGCTGGGTTGGCGAGTTTCTCTCTCAGGCTCGACACGAACTCGATTTGCTCAGCCCCGATCCGCAGTGGCAGCCTGATAGCCTCAAAGCCGCCATGCAAGAGGGTCTGTGTTTAGAAAAACTCAGTGGCTTACGTGCTTTTTATCATGCTGATCAGCCAGAGATGATTTTTATGCTCGGTGAAAGCTTTGACTTACCGGAAGGCTGTGAGTCACTGACGCCTAAGCTGTGCAATCAGCGTTTTATCGATTGGGAAATGCTCGGTGAAGCCGCTGAAAATAGCCTGTTTTGGCCGATGCTCACGCTGTGGGTCAATCGCGGCTACTGGTATCCTTTAGACGAGGCGCCAGAATAACCGCGATTTTTAGCAAAAAATCGCGCTCGATGATTGATAAAAAAGCGCAGGAAACAAACCTGCGCTTTTTTCTTATTACGTTTTTTACGACGCTAAAAGCTGTCGATTATCTATCTTTTGGATCCAGCGCATCACGCAAACCATCACCGACATAGTTAAAACAGAATAGAGTCAGCACCATAAAGGTCGCTGGGAACAGCAGCTGCCAGATTGCTATTTCCATCGTTTGAGCCCCTTCTTGTAGCAAAGCACCCCAGCTGGTCATTGGCTCTTGCACGCCCAGACCCAAGAAACTGAGGAAGGACTCGAACAAAATCATGTTCGGCACCAACAAGGTCGAATACACAGCGACAATCCCTAATACGTTCGGCACGATGTGGCGGGTAATAATATGACGTGTGCTCACCCCTGAAACATGCGCCGCCTCAACAAATTCTTTACTGCGTAAGCTGAGCGTTTGACCACGAACGATACGGGCCATATCCAACCAGGCAATACAACCAATCGCCACAAAGATCAGTACGATATTCCGACCAAAGAAGGTCACCAACACAATCACGAAGAACATGAATGGAATCGATTGTAAGATCTCAACCAAGCGCATCATCACCGCATCGGTACGGCCACCAATAAAGCCAGAAGTTGCACCATATAGTGTACCAATCAGGACGGCGACAAAGGCCCCCATGACACCAACCATGATCGATATACGCCCGCCCATCATGGTACGCGTAAACAGATCACGCCCAAGGGCGTCAGTGCCAAACCAGTGGCCATCAAGACCCAATGTCGGGGCCGCATGGATGGCGTACCAGTCGGTCGCATCATAAGCATAAGCACTCAGGGACGGCCCCAATAGAACACTCAAACCTATAATGACAAGGATCACCAAGCTGGCCATCGCGGCTCGGTTACGTTTAAAGCGTATCGCTGCGTCCTGCCAAAGGCTTCGCCCTTTTACATCCACTTCTTCTGCGAAGTTTTCTAGGGCGTCAATGTTTTCTTTTTTCGTCAGCATCATGTCACCCCTAGTAACGGATCTTAGGATCGATATACGCAAGTAGGATATCGACAATGGCGTTGAAAAGAATGGTCAGCGTCCCGATTAAAATCGTACAACCCAGTACCAGTGAGTAGTCACGGTTAAACGCAGCGTTAACAAATAGCTTACCGATGCCTGGTAGGCCAAAGATAGTCTCGATCACCACCGAGCCGGTAATAATCCCAACAAAGGCTGGCCCCATATAAGACACCACCGGCAACATCGCTGGCTTAAGCGCATGCTTGACAATAATGGTCGGGTAACTCAACCCTTTGGCGCGTGCAGTACGAATAAAATTACTGTTCAGGGTTTCAATCATGCTGCCACGGGTCACACGCGCAAACGTGGCAACGTAGAGTAACGACATGCCAATCACGGGAAGCACCATAAAGTGCCAACCTCCCCCTTGCCAGCCACCCGCCGGTAACCAGCCCAAATTAATGGCGAAAATATAAATAAGCACAGGCGCGAGCACGAACGATGGCATGACCACCCCGAGCATCGCGGTCGACATAATGGTGTAGTCAATCCAGGTGTTTTGTTTCAGCGCGGCAATAGTACCGATCGTGACCCCAAACAGTAGGGTGAACACAAATGCTATCGCGCCGATTTGCGCCGAAACAGGGAGAGAGTCAGCAATCAATTCATTAACGCTATAGTCAATATATTTAAACGAGGGACCAAAATCCCCTTGTAAGATATTGCCTAAATAGGTGGTGTATTGCTCAAGCACGGGCTTATCTAAGCCGTATTTGGCATTAATATTTTCCATCACCGCCGGGGGTAATGGACGTTCACTTGAAAAAGGGTTGCCAGGCGCAAACCGCATCAAGAAGAAGGAAATAGTGATTAAGACCAACAGCGTTGGAATCGCTTCCAATATTCGCTTCGCGATAAATTTCAACATAGCTCTACCGTCAACATTAGCTCTTGCATAAATACGAGCTGTTCCATGTTAGTTAAGCATCACAGCAAACGCTGCCTTGGGCATTTCCACAAACAGCGAAACCATCAGGGGAGTCGTAATAAACGACTCCCTTACTTAGCCGTGAATCAGGGATTACTCCGCTTTGATGTAAAGATCTTTGGAGAAGATCTTCTCTTCCGCGTTATTGGCAGGGAAGCCACCGACTTGGGGGCTAAGCAGACGCGCTTTTACATATTGATAAATAGGCGCAAGCGGCATGTCTTTTGCCATTTGGGCTTCTGCATCAAGGTATAGTTTGCTACGTTCCGCCTCGTCTGTGGTAGTCATCGCTTTTTGCATGATAGCGTCATAAGCTTGGCTATCGTAGTGCACACCACCAGCTGAATTAGAGCTTCGCATCAAGCTTAAGAAGGTCGACGCCTCGTTGTAATCACCACACCAGCCGGCACGGGCCACGTCAAAGTTACCCTCGTCTTTGGTGCTTAGGTAGGTTTTCCACTCTTGATTGTTCAGATCGACAGACACGCCGAGCTTGTCTTTCCACATTTGACCAATCGCAACGGCCAGTTTTTTGTGGTTTTCACTGGTGTTATACAGCAGTGAGAAATCAAGCGGATTATTTTCACTAAATCCTGCCTCTTTAAGCAAACGCTTCGCTTCCGCATCACGCTCTTCTTGGCTCATTTTGGCGTATTCTGGCAATTCAGGCTCAAATCCAGCAGTGATCTCTGGTGTTAAGAAGTACGCCGGTTTTTGGCCCTGACCCAGCAAGGCATCAGTGATCACGTTACGGTCAATCGCGTAAGACAGCGCCTTACGTACACGCACGTCATTAAAAGGTTCACGCTTGGTATTGAAGATGTAGTAATAGCTACACAGGTTACCCACGATTGAAAGATCCTCAGGATGTTCCTTTTTAAGACGACGGAAATGCTCGTTAGGGATCTCATACGTCATGTCGATTTCGCCGGCCAAGTAGCGGTTCATTTCCGATACTTGGTTTTCAATCGGCAAGAAAGTGACTTTGTCGAGTGTGGTATTGTCGTTATCCCAGTACTGCTCATTACGCGTTAATTCGATACGCTCGTTGATTACCCAGTTATCGACCACAAACGCGCCATTACCAACGAAGTTTTCTGGTTTGGTCCACTGATCACCATACTTTTCTACAGTCTCTTTATGGACTGGCTTCATGGTGGTGTGACCCATCATTTTCACCAAGTACGGAACCGCTGAGTCAAGCGTGATCTGTAACGTGTGATCGTCGAGTGCTTTAACCCCTAAGGTGTCTTTATCTTTTTCACCTTTGATAATGGCTTTGGCATTCTCCATGTGGGTATAACCCAGATACCATGAGTAAGGCGACGCCGTCATTGGGTCAGCGACACGTTTAAAGCTGTATTCAAAATCTTGTGCAGTGACGGGATCGCCGTTTGACCACTTGGCTTCATCGCGCAGGTAGAAGGTAAAGACTTTGTTATCTTTGTTTTCCCAGCGCTCAGCCACACCAGGAATCACATTACCGTCGGCGTCTTGGTTAACCAGGCCTTCGAGCAAGTCACGAATAACGTGAGATTCGGGTGTGCCTTGGGTCTTGTGCGGGTCAAGTGAAGCGACTTCCGCCCCATTACCACGAACGAGCTCTTGTACATCAGCAAGTTGGGGTTCGCCAGCAGCGGTTTCAGTTTTTTGTTCGGGGGCTGTTTGGGAGGTCTGTTTTTGCTCGGGTTCACTGCATCCTGCGAGAGCCAGAGAAAGGCCTGCGCCCATAAAAAGGGTTCGGGTGATCGTGTTTAACTTCATCGTGTAACTCCATAACAATCGCTATTGCATCCGTGACAATCGTCGCAGACGGCGGGAGCATCCATTTGCACAATTCAAGAAGCTGTACTACACCGTGCTGCGCGACTAAAGGCAAAACATACCAATCAATACTATGTTTTGCCATAAAACTGAAGTATTTTGCCATAAAATGAGATTAAAAACTTATCTTTCACTACACTTAAGTCACATAAAAAAAACGTTCAGCTGGTAAGACAAGGCAAATTTAGCGCTTTATTCATCACCAGTAACAAAAAACGGTACAAATTGCTGTTTATACTGAATCTGAGGACTTTGAGGCTAAGACTTCACTGGCTTACCGTTTAGTAAGCACACAAGCCTCTACCGAACGCTTTTACCTTAGTGGCTTTAACTAGCAAACCACATCAATGTTAATCAATTGTAACGAAGATAATAATCGCTATTTGTCAAAAAACTCAACATAAAAGCGCACGTGTGATGCCAGACAGGTATCAAGGTCACAAAATGGATGGTATTTCAGGTGATCGCTGCGGGAGGATATTTGCGGTGTCGTTCTCTCTGTATAGGCATGTTAGCGATTGCATCGACACGAGCCTGATGATGGTCATCTCAATGCCCACGCGGTTATCGGCGTTTTATCAACCAAATTTAAGAAGATTAACTGATAATAATTCGCTTTTTAGACGAAATACCAATATCGACCATTTTTTAACCAGATTATCTTGTTATTCATTGCTATCTCCCCCATCCTTGTACAAGTGGTGAGACGTTCCCTATCACCACCTTATTTTTCTTCCGACAAAAGAGTGACAAGCAAGACTATGAGACCACAAAGTTCAACCTCGCGCCCCCTGTGCGCACGCGTTCGCCATGGTTACAATCCATACAAAGGAAAAAAACCTCAGGTTAATCGCTAACGCGGTGTTGAAGTGACGATGCGTCAATCTAATAGCCTCCCATGTTGGAGGCTATTTTTTTAATTGCACAATACGCGATTGCACAATGCAGGTCATGAAGCGGATTTGCATTGCAAATTGCGATTTGTTCAACCGTTGGTTATGGCTTAAGCCGCTAGAAACGTGCCAACCCCCCGATACAGTTAAGTTTTAAAAAGTAGGCATCCCTTTTGCAGTATCTAGATTATTAGACCAAACCATTGCTCACCAGGGGGTGCACTATGGGACAATCAACACCCATTCTGTTCAACGATCGCCATATATTACCGGGTGGACGCATTCCTCTTCGGATCCCAACCGGAGAAGCGTTGCAAACACTGGTCTTTGCCTTAAAACACGGTCTGCCTTTGGGGGTGTGTATGGCAGAAAGCCAGGCTCAGCATCAGCAGGTTAATATTGGTACCTTTATCGAGATTGAAGATTACACCCGCAGTCAAGAGGATGGATGTTTAGTTGTCACTGCCCGCGGCATTGCGCGTTTTGCGATTCGAGCGTTCAACTACCAGCATGATGAGATGTTATTCGCCACGGTGAGTCCTCTCCCGCGCTGGCCTGACTGTCACGTCGATAAGCAAAGCGAGCCACTGGTCGAGCGCTTACAATCCATGTTTGAGCGCCACCCAGAGCTACAAAGCATGCATCGTGAGGCAGAGTTCTCCAATTTAACCTGGTTATGTCAACGCTGGTTAGAGCTGTTACCGCTGCCAACTGATGAAAAACAAGCATTAATGGCCAATAACTCTTGTGTCGCGACACGCGATTACCTGCTGAGTATGATGCAGGATCCTCACTAGATAGAGGACGATGCTTTCTGTGCTGCTTTGCCAATTGCGCCCATTTTTCTGTCTTTTTTAGGGTGAGGGATAATGCGCTGCGTTATCCCGTTTTTTCACTTTTTATCGTACTTTTCTTCCCTTGCTCACATTTTCTCACCAAGCGTTTCTTCTTAATTCGGACGATTMAGGTAACATTAGCGTAATTTTTCTGTCTGTTTAGGTCTCTCGGCAATGCGCCACCCAACGCTTTCTGATCCAGCGATTTCCCACCAAACTGTGTCTGATCAAGATCGATCAGCGCAAAGATCGTCTCACCAAGCAAACGTGACGTCTTCAACACGTATTGTCGCCCTTGGCGGCGGGCATGGCTTAGGGCGAGTATTATCTGCATTAAGTGAGCATGGAAATCGCGTGACCGGCATTGTCACCACGACAGATAACGGTGGATCAACGGGCCGTATTCGCGCCTGCCAGGGAGGAATAGCCTGGGGTGATATTCGTAATTGCTTGAATCAATTAATTACCGAACCATCAGTGGGCTCTATGCTGTTCGAATACCGATTTAAAGGCAAAGGCGAATTGAATGGGCATAATTTAGGCAATTTAATCCTGACGGCGCTCGATAATTTATCCGTTCGCCCCTTAGAAGCGATTCAGCTGATTCGCGATCTATTAGATGTACGTCCGCATCTTCTGCCGATGTCTGAACACCCTGCAGAATTAGCCGCATTAACGGCCGATGAAGAAACCGTCGCGGGGGAAACACACATTGATGAGCTCTCTACGCCTCCCACTCGTTTATTTCTCTCACCAACCGTACCGGCCACACGTGAAGCCATGGATGCAATTGCACAGGCAGACATGATACTGCTCGGCCCCGGCAGTTTTTTAACCAGTGTCATGCCACCTTTATTGGTTCCCGAATTGGGACGAGCGCTTAAGCACACGCAGGCAAAAATTGTTTTTATCCGTAATTTAGGCAAAGAAATCGGTCCGGCGGGCGAGATGTCTCTCGATACCATGTTGGCGTGGTGCGAACGTGCGATGGGAGGCAAAAAGGTTGATGTTATACTCGGAGAGAAAAGCGCGACACAGCTTGACCCAGACTATCAACAAAAAGAGGCCGAACTGGCCTCTTCAAATCATCATTGGCGTCACGACAGGGATAAGCTACGTCAAGCTATTGATGAAGTCCTGCTCGACTGCCATCTCCCGATAAGTTGACGCCGTCCCTTGCAGCATTTCGGTGAGCTCATCCAAGTGATGTGACATCCACTCGCGCTGGCCTTGCTTAACACGCGATTCGCACTCGCGCGCCATTTCGGCTAAATCATCAGCACCAAAACTGGCGGCACTGCTTTTAATCGCATGGCTGATTTCACGGATTTGCTCAATTGATGGCGAGCCAACCAGTTGAGAGTGATACTGGGATAATTCATCACTAAATACAGTGAGCAAAACGGTCACCGTATCCTCTCCCACTTCTAACGCCAATCGACGTAATGTTTCGGTATTTACTGTGGTGGCCATACATCGGTTCCTATCATTCATTCGCCGCCGTTTTTTGCCAGGCTTGCAGTTTTCGGTACAAAGTTGAAGGGCTAACTTCGAGTAACCCGGCCGCTTGCGGGATATTGCCATTGCACACATCGATCGCCGCTTCAATGGCGCGCTTTTCGGTTTTCCATAAAGGCTCGACATCCGCTTTACTCAACGACGATGGCGTTAAATCTGGTGATTCTTGCGCCACCAGGTGATTCGGCGAAAAAGTACTCGTCGTGAGTTCAGACCCCGCGTTATGCTGCGGTGATGCAATTTCGGCACCAGAAATGCGATTCACAGGAGAAGGAAGCATTTCTTTGCTGACTTCTTCACCATTATGCAGCACGACGATGTTGCGAATTACATTTTGCAATTGACGAACGTTACCCGGCCAGTCATAACGCAGCAGGAGATCGACTACCTCATCACTGAAGCGACAAAAATCTTTACCCTCCTCTGCAGAAAATACAGCGAGCAAGGCATTGGCAATCGCGAGCACATCGTCACCGCGTGTACTTAAAGGCGGCAGTTCAAGTGGGATCACGTGCAGACGATAATAGAGGTCTTCACGAAACTTTCCTTGCTGAACCTGAAGCCAAGGATCTTGGTTGGTTGCACAAACAAATCGAACATCCACGTTTTTAACATGCGAAGAACCGACTTTTTGAAAACTCCCCGTTTGAATGAAACGTAGTAATTTGGATTGCAAATCCATATCCATTTCGCAAATTTCATCTAAAAAGAGGGTACCGCCATGCGCCATTTCTGCCGCCCCTTCACGCTCAGCCGCCGCACCGGTAAACGCGCCTTTGACATGGCCAAACAGCTCACTTTCAATCAGATCTTTGGGAATAGCGGCACAATTTAATGCAACAATAGGCTTATTACTGCGGGTGCTGGCCGCATGAATGGCCTCGGCACAGACTTCTTTCCCGGTGCCACTTTCACCGGTAATAAAAACAGTCGCTTTGCTGGGGGCGGCGGATTCAATCACGCGGTAAACCGCTTGCATCGGTAAGCTACTGCCTATGAAGCCATGATATTCGCTTTCGTGCCTGCTGGTGTTGGATTGATGGCTGGATTTAGGCTTGAGCGACTTATTCACCGTGACGCGTAATTGATCCGCCTCACAAGGCTTAATTAAGAAATCATTGGCGCCATGGCGTATCGCGTCGACTGCCGCGTCAATCGACCCATGAGCGGTCATAATGATCACCGGCAAGCTTGGCGCGACAGCACGGACTTTTGCCAGCACATCAATCCCTGACATATCGGGCAGACGAAGATCCAGAATAATCAACGTGAGTTGGTCGCCTTCTTGTTCAAACAAAGTCAACGCATCCTGCCCTTTGCCCACAATGGTGACATCGACATCCAAGGGATTTAAATACGATTTGTATAACGCCGCGACCGACGCTGTATCTTCCACCATCAATATTCGTTTATTGGGTGACAGTGCTGGCATTTATCCTCCAAGAATCATATCGCTGCCTGTGGTCTTCATAGAGCCTATAATATTCATTGGCTTAATTGCACGAGCGTATGCGAAATGCGTTGCATTATGCAATAATTTCCCACATTGTATCTTTGCTCGTGGCTTAAAACCACACGTTTTGTCGATGTAATCGCCTTTTTAATTTTTGGCACGCCAAATGCATCCTATTGTGTGACCCTTAGGGGTCACCTAGCCAACTGACGTTGTTTGTGAGTTATTACTCACTGAAACACTGTAGCCAACCTGACTCTTAGGTTGGCTTTTTTTTATCTAACTTTTTATCTAACTGTTGGCAATAAACTGCTCGCGCAGCCCCTGGAGCTGATCGCGCAATTGTGCAGCCGTTTCAAACTCAAGGTTTTGTGCCGCTTCTAACATTTGGCTTTCAAGCTTTTTAATTTCCGCATCAATCGCTTGCGGGGATTTCAGTACATAATCTGCATCTGGCTCGGCAACAGCACGTAACGACTTCGCGGACGATTTGTTCGCCTTGCTTCGCTTACCGGTACCGATTTCCATCACATCCATCACTTTTTTGTTCAATTTCTGCGGTGTGATGCCATGCTCCTCATTGTAAGCCACTTGCTTGACGCGACGCCGCTCGGTTTCATCAATCGCACGCTTCATCGATTTAGTGATCCGATCGCCATATAAAATGGCTTTACCGCGCAGGTTACGCGCAGCACGACCTATGGTTTGAATCAGCGAGCGTTCAGAGCGCAAGAAACCTTCTTTATCAGCATCCAAAATAGCAACCAAAGAGACTTCTGGCATATCTAGCCCCTCTCGTAGCAGGTTGATCCCCACCAAGACATCAAACTCGCCAAGCCGTAAATCGCGAATGATCTCCATGCGTTCAACCGTATCAATGTCAGAGTGCAGATAGCGCACGCGCACATCGTGCTCTTGCATATATTCGGTTAGGTCTTCGGCCATACGCTTGGTTAATGTGGTCACAAGCACCCGTTCATTCCGTTCACGCCGGGCACGTACTTCTGAGAGTAAATCATCGACCTGAGTCGCGACCGGGCGCACTTCAATTTCAGGGTCAGTAAGCCCCGTCGGTCTCACCACTTGATCGATGATGTCTGACCCTGATTTCTCTTGCTCATAATTGCCTGGTGTCGCCGAGACATAAACTGTCTGTGGAGCGAGTGCTTCAAACTCATCAAACTTAAGTGGCCGGTTATCCAACGCCGACGGTAAGCGAAACCCATAATCGACCAGTGTTTCTTTACGTGATCGATCGCCTTTGTACATGGCACCAATCTGAGACACAGTCACGTGAGATTCGTCGATAATCAGCAAGCCATCAGCCGGCAAATAATCAAATAGTGTCGGCGGCGGCTCGCCTTGAGCCCGGCCACTCAAATAACGTGAATAGTTTTCAATCCCGGAACAATATCCCAGCTCATTCATCATCTCGATATCAAACTGCGTGCGCTGAGTTATCCGCTGCTCTTCCAACAACTTGTTATTTTCAAGCAGCGTTTTTTTTCGATCAGCGAGCTCCACTTTTATCTGCTCAACCGCTTCCAAGATACGCTCTCGCGGGGTGACATAATGCGTTTTGGGGTAAATGGTACAGCGTGGCATATCTTTGACGCTGACTTGACCGGTCAATGGGTCAAAAACGCTAATGGTTTCAACTTCGTCATCGAAAAGCTCAACTCGGATCGCGTCTTTGTCTGATTCGGCGGGGAAAATATCAATCACTTCACCGCGAACTCGGAATGTGCCGCGCTCAAATGCCAGATCATTACGGGTATATTGGAGTTCCGCGAGACGCTGTAAAACAGTACGCTGATCCAGAATATCACCGCGTCGGATATGTAACATCATTTTCAGATACGCGTCGGGATCCCCCAAGCCGTAAATGGCCGATACCGACGCCACAATGACGACATCACGCCGCTCCATTAAGGCCTTAGTTGCCGAAAGCCGCATTTGTTCAACCTGATCATTGATTGACGCGTCTTTTTCGATAAAGGTGTCGGTTGAAGGCACATAGGCCTCTGGTTGATAGTAGTCGTAGTAAGAAACGAAATACTCCACCGCGTTATCCGGGAAAAACTCACGCATTTCACCATATAACTGAGCCGCTAGGGTTTTATTGGGCGCCAGTATCATCGTGGGTCGATTCAGTTCCGCAATCACATTGGCCATCGTGAATGTTTTACCTGAGCCCGTTACCCCCAATAATGTTTGATGCGCGAGCCCCGCATCGAGCCCCTCACATAATCGGTGAATGGCTTCAGGCTGATCGCCCGATGGTTGAAAAGCAGAATGCAGCGAAAACGTTTTACTCATGAGGCTGTCCTGTTGGGTCGTCTGACCAAGTCATCTTATTGTCCTGACTCACCTGACGGAGTCAACGACTCTGACTGCTTACTGGTTGCGTGTAAAATGCGATCTTTTTCGCGTAGAGTTCTTGATCTGAAAATCGGACCTAGGTAATCTACCGGTCCTCTTTTGGAACCCTTACCCCTCCTTCCCGCAAAAAAATCGCAACATTCAATGATCATCACTGTATTTATCCCCGATACTCAATGACTGACGAAAAAACAACCTGTGCATAATATTGACATTCCGCTTTCGTCATACTCGCGCACTCTCACCCATAAAAAATCAATAAAATCATAATCATAAAAACAAAAAACAATTTCTTGATTATCGATGTTTTGCATAAAATCAATCATGTAGCGAGTTTATCAAGATTCACACACATGGTTATCCACAGAATCTGTGGGTAACCACTGAAAGCCCTTGCCTTACTGAGGTGAATAAAAGTCAAGTCCAAGTTCGCATCAATGCTTAATCGATCGCCATTGTGGTGCTTTTATCAACGCCAACGGCTAGCTTTTCAGCAGTCAGTTGAAAAGATGGATTTTCTTAGGGTTGATGAGTTGACACTTTTTCAGGGGCTCGCTAAGATTCGCCCCGTTCTCAAGGCAATTCCCCCATAGTTCAGTTGGTAGAACGGCGGACTGTTAATCCGTATGTCACTGGTTCGAGTCCAGTTGGGGGAGCCAACCTTGAAATCAAAAAGAATACATCAGTAAATCGATTCCCCCTTAGTTCAGTTGGTAGAACGGCGGACTGTTAATCCGTATGTCGCAGGTTCGAGTCCCGCAGGGGGAGCCACTTCCTTCGTTTTAATTCTACTCTTTCCAAGTCACTGTCTGATCTGCTTCGCAGATTATGTCGCTATTCAACCAAACGCTATTTAACCAACGTTGACTGAGCTGTCTGCTTAGACTTGACTATTCTCTCCCTCGAAACAGCATTCTCATATTGATCGCCCCTTCTGTTCTACCACTACCCTGTACTAAGCCGGTCGCAAATCAAGCGTCACTGATAGCTTACAGCGGATCAGGCAAAAACCCTGCTTGATGGCGGTTGTTATAGCCGCTTCAAAGGTCGATAATAGGCAGATCACAAAAACACTAAATGATTAAATAGCATGGTTGAGTATTTGTTGCTATTAGTGGGCACTGTCTTGGTCAATAACTTCGTTCTGGTGGAGTTTTTGGGCCTGTGTCCATTTATGGGCGTATCAAAAAAACTAGAGACAGCGATTGGCATGGGCTTAGCCACAACCTTTGTGCTGACCCTGGCATCGGTGAGCTCGTACCTGGTTGAAACCTATATCCTCATTCCGTTAGATCTTAGCTACTTGCGTACACTGAGCTTTATCCTGGTCATTGCCGTGGTCGTGCAGTTCACTGAGATGGTGGTACACAAAACCAGCCCTACGTTACACCGGTTATTGGGCGTTTTCTTGCCACTGATCACCTCAAACTGCGCGGTATTGGGTGTTGCTTTGCTCAACGTAAAACAGCAGCACAGCTTTATTGAATCCATCATTTATGGTTTTGGTGCGGCTTGTGGTTTCTCGCTGGTATTGATTCTATTTGCCGCAATGCGCGAGCGTATTGCCGCGGCTGATGTGCCGGCTCCCTTCCGGGGCGCGTCTGTTGCTATGATCACCGCAGGTCTGATGTCGCTCGCCTTTATGGGCTTTACTGGATTGGTGACCTTATCATGAGTGGAATCGTGATCGCAGTGATTGTTATCGCTGCCCTCGCCGCTATTTTCGGCGCAATTCTTGGTTTTGCCTCGATCCGCTTTAAAGTCGAGGCCGATCCCCTTGTCGATCAAATTGATGCCATCCTGCCACAAACGCAATGTGGCCAATGTGGTTATCCTGGTTGTCGACCCTATGCCGAAGCGATTGCTAATGGCGATGAAATCAATAAATGTCCCCCTGGCGGGCAACAAACCATCGAGAGCCTCGCCAACCTGATGGGCGTTGAAGCGACAGAATTGGCGCATGATGAAGAAAAAAGCATCAAAACCGTTGCCTTTATCCACGAAGAAGACTGCATTGGCTGCACTAAGTGTATTCAAGCGTGTCCTGTTGATGCGATTGTCGGTAGCACCAAAGCCATGCATACCGTGATTGAACAAGATTGCACTGGGTGCGATCTCTGTGTAGCACCCTGTCCGACCGATTGCATTGAAATGATCCCCGTCCAGGACACACCAGAAACCTGGAAGTGGCAGCTCGACCAAATTCCGGTAGTAAACATAACCGACAATCAGGGGGCACGCGCCTGATGGAAAGTCTCATTGAACAAATTAAACACGGTCAGATCTGGGATTTTCACGGCGGTATTCATCCACCCGAGCACAAAACCCAATCTAACCAAAACGCGATTCTTGAGCACATACTGCCATCTGAACTGGTTATTCCGTTAAAACAACATATTGGCAGTAAAGGCAAACTACTCGTTAGCCAAGGCGATCAGGTCCTCGCAGGACAAGCTCTCACCGAAACCGACATTCAGCAATGTGTGCCGGTGCATGCGCCAACCTCAGGCACCGTGATTGCAATTGAAGATAGAACCATCGCCCACCCTTCTGGGTTATCCGATCGCTGTGTTGTAATTCAACCGGACGGTAACAATACATGGGGCGCAAAACCCGCTTTTGCTGAGTATCACACCCAAACACCTGAGCGCCTGATTGATCATATTCGCGCAATGGGCATTGCGGGAATGGGGGGAGCGGGTTTCCCTACCGCCCGTAAACTACAAACCGGCCTCGCACGAACCGAGATACTGATCATCAACGCCGCCGAGTGTGAGCCTTATATCACCGCCGACGATCGCTTGATGCAAGATTGCGCCGATGAAATCGTCGCGGGCATCCAAATTCTCAACCACATTGTGAAGCCAAAACTGGCGGTGATTGGTATTGAAGATAACAAGCCCGAGGCGATTGCTGCGTTAAATGCCGCTGTCGACGCGGTTGAGGACGACATCCTCATTCAAGTGGTGCCGACCAAATACCCATCAGGGGGTGAAAAACAGCTCATCCAACTGATCACAGGAAAAGAGGTACCGGCCAAAGCCTTTCCGGCCAGCATCGGCGTGTTGATGCAAAATATTGGCACCACATACGCGATTAAGCGCGCCGTGCTAGACGGTGAGCCGCTTATCAAGCGCGTGGTAACCCTGACCGGGAAAACGCTCAAAACCCAGCAAAACCGCTGGGCATTATTGGGCACGCCGATTGGCGAACTATTAGCTCAGCACGGCTATAAAGCGGATAAAAAACAGCCACGGGTGATTATTGGCGGCCCGATGATGGGCTTTACGGTGCCTCACGCCAAGGTGCCCATCACCAAAACGACTAACTGTGTGTTGGTGCCAACCCGCAAAGAAATAGCACCAGCCAAACAAGAAATGGCCTGTATTCGGTGCAGTGCCTGTGCTGATGTGTGCCCCGCGCATCTTCTCCCGCAGCAGCTGCAGTGGTACGCGAAAGATCAAGACTATGACAAATGCCAAGACTACGATCTATTTGATTGTATTGAATGTGGCGCGTGTGCCTACGTCTGTCCTAGTGAGATTCCGCTGGTGCAATATTATCGCCAAGCCAAAGCCGAAATCCGCGAGATTGAAGCAGAAAAAGAGGCGGCCGAACGGGCGCGCCAACGCTTTGAAGCCAAAAAAGCGCGGATGGAACGAGAAAAACAAGAGCGAGAAGAAAAACACCGCCAAGCAGCGGAACGTCGCAAACAAGCCGCACAGCAAAATGCCGGCTCTGGCAATGCCTTAAACGCTGCAGTTGAACGGGTGAAGGCGAAAAAAGCGGCGCAATCGGCCGATAACAACGTGAAACCTGCAGTCGCCGCTGCGATTGCACGCGCAAAAGCCAAGCAAGCCGAGGCAGCGAAATCCGGCAGTGATGAGCCAGATAACAGTGAAATGATGAAGTTGCGCGAGGAGCGCAAACGACAAGCCCGAGCGCGTAAGGCGGCGAAAGAGACGCAAAAACCCGCGCAAGCCATAGCGTCGCAGGCAGGATCAGAAAACACTGACAACCAAGGTGGTAAAAAAGACGCCGTAGCGGCTGCCGTTGCCCGCGCCAAGGCCCGAAAAGCCGCTCAGCAAAGTGAATCAAGCACTGATTCCTCGGCTTCAACTGAAAGCCAAACCGCAACAGCCAACAAMACGTCAGACACTGGCGAGGCCAGCGATAAAAAAGCCGCTGTCGCCGCTGCCGTTGCCCGTGCTAAGGCCCGTAAAGCGGCGCAACAAGGCGAATCAAGCGCTGATACATCGGCTTCAACTGAAAGCCAAACCGCAACAGCCCACAACACGTCAGACACTGGCGAAGCCAGCGATAAAAAAGCCGCTGTCGCCGCTGCTGTTGCTCGTGCCAAGGCCCGAAAAGCCGCTCAGCAAGGCGAATCAAGCGCTGATTCGTCGGCTTCAACTGAAAGCCAAACCGCAACAGCCCACAACACGTCAGACACTGGCGAAGCCAGCGATAAAAAAGCCGCTGTCGCCGCTGCCGTTGCCCGTGCTAAGGCCCGCAAAGCGGCACAACAAGGCGAATCAAGCGCTGATTCATCGGCTTCACCTGAAAGCCAAACCGCAACAGCCAACAAAACGTCAGACACTGGCGAAGCCAGCGATAAAAAAGCCGCTGTCGCCGCTGCCGTTGCCCGTGCTAAGGCCCGTAAAGCGGCGCAACAAGGCGAATCAAGCGCTGATTCATCGGCTTCAACTGAAAGCCAAACCGCAACAGCCAACAAAACGTCAGACACTGGCGAAGCCAGCGATAAAAAAGCCGCTGTCGCCGCTGCCGTTGCCCGTGCTAAGGCCCGTAAAGCCGCTCAACAAACACAAGATAATAAGGAATAATCGACGTGGCGTTTTTCATTGCAAGTTCACCACACGCCCACAATAAGCGCTCCACCAGCCATATTATGCTGACCGTTCTCCTGTGCGCATTACCAGGACTCGCGGCACAGTGGTATTTCTTTGGATGGGGGGTATTAATCCAGCTAACGCTCGCCGTGTTAACCGCCTGGACAACAGAAGCACTGGTGATGCGGTTACGTCGCCGCCCGGTGATGGCCTATCTACGTGACAATAGCGCGCTGCTCACTGCATTTCTTTTGGCCGTCGCGATCCCCCCGATGGCACCTTGGTGGGTGATCGTAATTGGTACCGCGTTTTCTATCATCGTTGCCAAGCATATTTATGGCGGGCTGGGTCAAAACCTGTTTAATCCCGCCATGGTTGGCTATGTAGTACTGTTGATCGCATTTCCAATACAAATGACCACCTGGCTACCGCCCGAAAGCCTTGCCACCCATGCGTTAACGTTCGGTGATACCCTAGCCGCTATTTTCAGTGGCTATACGTTGGACGGTTTTAGTGTTAACCAACTCCGTATGACCGTCGATGGTGCAACTATGGCCACGCCACTGGACACCATAAAAACCGCATTAGCCGGCGGACAAACCGTCAGTGAGGCCTTGCAACAGCCTATATTTTCTGCCGTTGGTGGCAAAGGCTGGGCCTGGGTGAATACGCTGTATCTGCTCGGTGGTTTGGTATTGATTCAACGCGGTGTGATCAACTGGCATATTCCGGTTGCGGTACTCACCGCCTTATTAACAAGCTCACTGTTGGGCCACTTGATTGCGCCCGACCAGTTAGCGTCGCCGCTGATTCATTTGCTGTCTGGTGCGACCATGCTGGGGGCATTTTTCATCGCCACCGATCCGGTCTCCGCATCCACGACGGACAAAGGGCGCTTGTGGTTCGGCGGCCTCATTGGGGTGTTGGTGTACTTGATCCGTACTTGGGGTGGCTATCCCGACGGTGTCGCGTTTGCAGTGATTATCGCTAACTTATGCGTGCCTTTGATTGATTACTACACCAAACCGAGAACTTACGGCCATGCGAATAAGCGGGCAGAGAAGAAGTCACAGTCATGATTGAAACAATACGAAAACATGGGGGCATCTTGGCGATCGCAGCCCTCTTATCCACCGCATTAGTGGCGGTTACCAATGCGCTGACTGAAGACACGATAAAAGAGCAACAACAAATTCAGTTATCCAAAGCGCTCAATCAAGTGATCCCAAAGGCGCGCCATGATAATTCGCTTCACCAAAGCTGCCGCTTGGTGACAAACTCGGACGCACTCGGCACTGACGAAGCGCAACCTTTTTATGTTGGCACCTTGAACGATGAGGTGACCACGGTTGCCATTCAAACCATCGCCCCCAATGGCTACAATGGCGCGATAAAAGTGCTGATCGGGATGGATGCGACCAGTCATCAAGTCTTGGGCGTACGGGTCCTCGAGCACAATGAAACCCCAGGCCTGGGAGACAAAGTGAGCTTACGTGTGTCGGACTGGGTACAGAGCTTTAGCGGCAAGACAGTGATCAGTGAAGACGATAAACGCTGGGCGGTCAAAAAAGATGGCGGTCAGTTCGATCAGTTTACCGGTGCGACCATTACCCCCCGGGCGGTGGTTACCGCGGTAAAAAAAGCGGCTTGGTTTGTCAGCCAGCAACAAGCTACCTTGCTTAACCAACCTGTCAATTGCGGAGGTGCGTCGTGAACAGTGACCACAAAGCGCTGATGAAAAATGGCTTATGGAGCAACAACCCGGCCTTTGTGCAGCTGCTGGGGTTGTGTCCACTGCTGGCAGTCTCTGCCACCGTCACCAATGCGCTGGGCCTCGGCATTGCAACACTGGCTGTGCTAGTGGGTTCCAACTTAATCGTGTCGGTGATCCGAGAATGGGTGCCTAAAGAAGTGCGTATCCCAATTTTCGTGATGGTAATCGCCTCGTTGGTCACCTGTGTGCAATTGGTGATGAATGCCTATGCTTACGGCCTTTATCAGTCACTCGGGATCTTTATCCCCTTGATTGTCACCAACTGCATTATTATCGGCCGCGCTGAAGCCTTTGCCTCAAAAAACCCGGTTGGCTTATCGGTTAGTGRTGGTTTTTGGATGGGAACGGGCATGACCGCAGCGCTGGTGATACTCGGCGCGATTCGAGAGATTATTGGTAACGGCACCTTGTTTGATGGCGCCGATCTGTTACTCGGTGATTGGGCCTCGGTACTACGGATTGAAATTTTCCAATTCGATACCAAATTCTTATTGGCGATATTGCCACCCGGTGCATTTTTAGCGGTGGGCTTTTTGATCGCTCTGAAAAACATCATTGATACCCGTCTTGCCAGTAAGACAGAATCCGAGCAGAAACCAGTGATTGAACGTGCGCGGATCACCGGCAATCAGTGACGGGATAGGGAAATGAATAAAGAAAAACGACAACAGATTTTGGAGCGGCTGCGGGACAACAACCCAACACCGCAAACAGAGCTGCATTGGTCTACCCCTTTCGAGTTGTTGATTGCAGTGTTACTGTCTGCCCAAGCTACCGATGTAAGTGTCAATAAAGCGACCGATAAACTCTATCCGGTGGCCAACACTCCAGAGGGCTTATTGGCACTAGGTGTGGATGGGGTGAAGTCCTATATCAAAAACATCGGCCTGTTTAATTCCAAAGCCGAGAACGTGATTAAGACCTGTCGTGCGCTGATCGAACAGCACGGTGGTGAGGTGCCAGAAAGCCGCGAAGCGCTGGAGGCCTTACCCGGTGTCGGGCGAAAAACAGCCAATGTCGTGCTCAATACCGCATTTGGTTGGCCCACTATTGCGGTCGACACCCATATTTTTCGGGTCTCTAATCGCACCAAGTTTGCGATGGGTAAAAACGTCAATGACGTGGAAGAGAAACTGAACAAGGTGGTGCCCAAAGCGTTTAAGGTCGATGTGCACCATTGGCTTATTTTGCACGGACGCTATACCTGCCTGGCACGCAAACCCCGCTGTGGCAGTTGCATCATTGAAGATTTATGTGAGTATAAAGATAAAGTCTATCCAGACAGCTAACGCTATTTCAGGCGAGCACTGGCAAGTAATAAAGGAGCAACGTCATGTCTAACGGCAGAATTCTACACACCATGATCCGCGTCGGTGATCTCGATCGCGCAGTAAAATTTTACACCGACGTAATGGGTATGCGTTTGTTACGCACCAATGAAAACGAGCAGTATAAATATAGCTTGGCGTTTGTCGGTTACAGCGATGAGTCTGACGGTGCGGTGATCGAATTGACCTATAACTGGGGCGAATCGGAATACGATCACGGCAACGCCTTTGGTCATATTGCGATCGGTGTCGACGATGTTTACGCCACCTGTGATCAAATTCGCCAAGCCGGCGGCAATATCACTCGCGAGCCAGGCCCAGTAAAAGGTGGCAGCACTGAAATCGCTTTTGTCACCGACCCTGATGGTTATAAGCTCGAGCTTATTCAAAACAAGAGCGCGTCTGCTGGCCTAAACGGTTAACTGACACCTGCTCATGAAGGTCACCCGCTTAACAGTGTGAGCCTTGGTGATAGCGACATAGCCAAGACAACAAAGCCCTGCTTTAACCGCAGGGCTTTGTTATTTCTGTCGCTCGGAACTAAGGTTCGCTTTTGGTTTGTCATCCCACCTCGGCTGAACGTCCGCCTACTCGCTGAACGTTGACTGTGCCTTATAACAAGGTCCTTCCCAGAGAGATCACCACACGACGGTTTTTACTTCGGCCAATGGGATCCTCGTTATCGGCGACCGGCCGGCGCTCGCCATAGGCCTCAACGGTGATCCTGTCTTCAGGCAAGCCCAAAGAGGTAAAGTAGTCACGTAATTTCTTCGCCCGCCGCTCCGACATTTGTTGATTGGCGGCGCGTGTGCCTCGTGCATCGGAATAAGTGGCGACCAAAACCAAATCAATATCATTGCTATAGCGGACAAATTCGGCAATTTGGGTTAAGCGTTGGCGGCTCGCTTTGGTGAGTTCATCGCTGTTTTCTTGATAGCGCAATACGGTAAAGGAAATGTCCTCAAACGCGTAAGGCAATAAGGTATTTAAGCATTGGCTAAATTCTTGGTACGGTGCCCCAAACGCCACCGCAGAGAGGGCAACATCGATTTGACGCTGTTGGCGCCGCCAATCTTGAAAACTAAAGGTAGGAAAGCGACCTTCTTCCAATTCGCTCAACATCGACCAGGCCGTTTGGCCGCCGACATAACCATCAAACTGTTGGAAAAACTTAAGCTGGTCCATATATCGGGCCGGTTCACCGGGCATCCAATCGGCCGGCATGGATAGCAAAGATACCGGCGCTGTCTCACCCATAGGACGCTGCATCTCCAACTCGAAATCTACATTCATATCTTTGCTGGCGCGCGAGGTAAACGACGCGAGCCCGTATCCAGGGATATTATGCTGCAGGCGGCACTCGATCGGTGTATCTATGGTCACCGCCCAGTTCGACTCGCCAAGCGATGCGACATATTGCTTGTTTGCATAAACATTACCCGCACTCAATAGACCCACGGTGAGGGCCAGCGCGCCCGGCAACACATTATTAATCAGGCATGGCTTAAAAAGGCGAGACGCCATTCTGGACTCCGAACTTCGCATGAGGCTCTGCACAGGCTTTATGATCCTTGGAGTGGCATATTTGCACACCTAAAGAGGATGCACCCAGCAGTGAGAGACGGTTTAACCAACAAGAGTAACGATAAAGATATCGACCGGCAAGATGGTGACTTTAGCTTATCGTCCGGATTTGCGATAATCATGCTATGATTATTGTAAGTAAAGTGACATTGCATGAGCCAAGAAAGCGATCTGAACAGCCTTAAGGCCCGATTCCGTGGTTACTTTCCCGTTGTTGTTGATGTGGAGACAGCCGGGTTTAACGCCAACACCGATGCATTACTCGAAATTTGCGCGGTAACCTTAAAAATGGATGAGCAAGGCTGGCTCGCGCCGGATAAAACATTGCATTTTAATGTCACGCCTTTTGAAGGCGCCAACTTAGAGCCAGCGGCCCTTGAATTTACCGGCATTCGTGATCCCTACAGCCCCTTGCGCGGCGCGGTTGATGAAGGCGAGGCCTTAAAAGAGATTTTTAAGCTGATCCGTAAAGAGCAAAAAGCGGCAGATTGTCAGCGCACCATTATGGTCGCCCACAATGCCAATTTTGATCACAGCTTTGTGATGGCCGCCGCCGAGCGCGCGAAGCTAAAGCGTAACCCCTTCCACCCTTTTGCCACCTTTGATACGGCGGCTTTAAGCGGCTTGGCTCTCGGGCAAACCGTGCTGGCTAAAGCCTGTAAAACCGCTGATATTGCTTTTGATAACAAAGAAGCCCATAGCGCCCTTTACGATACCGAGCGTACGGCCGAGCTATTTTGTGAAATTGTTAATCGTTGGAAGCGCCTAGGCGGCTGGCCTTTGCCCTCTGCGCCTGACGCGCAGGAAGAGACGCCCGAATAAAACCCCAGCGCGTGAGCCAATCCACGGTTATCCGTTGCAGCAATAAATGTATGCTTTAATTGTTAACAACTTGTTTGTTGTCACATTTTTATGATCTTATTTTGGCCTCTATTTAGCCAGCATATTAACCACGATTAAACAGGCACATAAGGAGTGAGCGACAGAATTAATTTATCCATATTACGCCAAACACGGGCTGAGATGAGTAGTAGACGCTTTAGAGTGTTTACTTAAAACAATCGATAGAAACATTATCAGCCCAACCAGGTGACATCGTGCGGCATCCGTTTTGAAACCAACCTTTAACAAACGCGAAATTGGTGCCAGTATTGAACCTGTAGAACATCCGACCACTTCTCTCGCCCACGTAAGATGGGCTTTGAAGCGGCGGCCCCAAAGAACAAGAAGCTTAATTAACATAGGAGTGAGGCGCGTTATGTCATCACTATTTAAGAAATCGCTAGTGGCAACCAGTTTATCTTTGTTAGCCGTACAAGCACACAGTGCCGGCTTCCAAGTATCAGAAACCTCGGTATCCGGTTTGGGGCGTGCTTTTGCCGGTGAAGCCGCTGTCGCAGACAATGCTGCAGTGGGTGCACGCAATGCCGCTGCCCTCACCCGTTTTAACACCACCGCATTCTCGGGCGGCTTGACCATTATTGATCCCGATGTGCATGCAGATGTTAAAAGTGCCAATAACGGCACTGTCCCAAAGGCAGCCTTAGAAGCTAATGGGCTGTCGACGGAAGAAAAAGACTTAGCCCCTACTGAATATGTCCCGAACTTTCATTTGATCCAACCGATTGATGATCGGCTCGCCGTTGGCTTTTCAGCCTTCTCTAACTTCGGTCTATCTACGGAATACTCCAAAGACTTTGCCGCAGGCGTTGGCGCAGGTGATACGGCGCTGGTCACCATGAACTTTAATCCCAATATTGCATATAAATTGAATGACCAGTGGAGTATTGGTGCGGGTATCAGTGCCATTTACGCCGATGCTGAGCTGAACCGCTTTGCGGGTGCTGCCGCATCAACTATCAATGGAATGTTGGGTACATCCTTTACAGCAACAAGTCGGATTTCTCACCTAAAAGGCGACGGATGGGGCTTTGGCTGGAACCTGGGAACGCTCTGGGAAATCGACGAGGATAACCGATTTGGTCTTTCTTATCGTTCCCAATCAGATATCACGCTAGATGGTGACTATGAAGGTACATCAACCATAGCCGTCGGAAAGCCTGGACAGTCAGTTTCAGGGGAACTTGAGCTAAGCCTACCGGAGATTATTGAATTTTCAGGCTTCCATCAACTCAATCAACAAATTGCAATGCACTACAGTGCCATGTATGTCGGTTGGGATAGTTTTAAGGAGCTAAAAGCAACGAGTGCAGCGACTAACTGTAACGATGGTACAGCAGGTCAGTGTCTACAAAAAGACGAAAACTGGAATGATAGCTGGCGTTATGCATTAGGTGCGACTTATACCATGGACGACCACTGGGCGTTCCGCGCCGGTTATGCCTATGACGAAAGCCCGGTGGATGCTAAAGATCGCACATTGAGCATTCCAGATTCTGACCGTCATTGGTGGAGTCTAGGAACGACCTACACAGCAAACGAAAATCTCTCTGTGGACGCGGGTTTTGCCTACCTCGACGGCGACCAAGTTGAAGGCACCGAAGACGGATTTGCGTTCTCAGCCGGTGGCGATGCTTACATCTACGGTTTGCAGCTGAACTACTTGTTCTAAGCCCTGCAGCTTAACCTAAACCCAAGGAGCCGGCCTATTAAGGCCGGCTCTTTTTTATATGTTCCGCCCTGGATGACATTAAAAGCGATTGCTGACCACTAAGCAGGCCCTCCGCGCCAAGGAAGGCGCGGCGGAGCCCCCAGGGATGGGTTCACGGTGTGCCTGCGAGTGGCCTGCAATTGCTCCCCCCCACACCAGTGCTTTTCACACCACTAGCATTTCCAACGCCCCTATTTGCCTACTTTACTTATCGCGGCTTTCAGAAAGACCGACAAGCATGAAAGAAAGTAACCAAAAAAAAGCGATTTCCCCTCGACACAGACAAAATTTTGCGCAAACTGGGTAGCTTAATTACAAAATCATAGATAACCCCTGCGGCAACGCTGCAGTGATAACCCCTATAACAGGAACGTTTCCATGAACCCGGTAGTCATTTCAGTCTGTGTCATGCTGGCACTGGCCCTTTTGCGCGTCAATGTCGTCGTCGCACTCACCTTTAGTGCTGTCCTTGGTGGCCTGGTCGGTGGGCTCAGTATTTCCGAGACCATCAGTGCCTTTGAAGGCGGCCTTGGCGGTGGTGCCACTATTGCGCTCAGTTATGCGATGCTCGGTACCTTTGCGGTCGCCATTAGCCGTTCAGGGATCACCGATGTTCTCGCGCACTCGGTGATCCGCAAGCTTAACGCGCGCCCAACCGATGCCAATACCGCCACCTTTAAATATGTGGTCTTGGTCTTATTAGGCCTTTTGGCTATTTCGTCGCAAAACGCGATTCCGGTCCACATCGCTTTTATTCCTATTGTGATCCCACCTTTATTGCATGTGTTCCAACGCTTAAAGCTCGATCGTCGCCTGGTCGCCTGTGTGCTGACCTTTGGTTTGATCATGCCGTATATGGTGTTGCCGGTCGGCTTTGGCGGCATCTTTTTGAATAATATTTTGCTGAAAAACCTCAATGACAATGGCCTAAACGTGGTCGCCAGCCAAGTCCCCACCGCGATGCTATTGCCTGCGGCGGGGATGGTAGTCGGCTTACTGATCGCAACCTTTATCAGCTATCGCCAGCCACGCCAATACAGTGAAGGGGACGTCCTCACTGCTGAGCCGGAAAACCACGCCATTAGCCCCCGTAACCTGTGGGTTGCAGGCATTGCGATTGTCGCGGCGTTAAGCGTGCAGCTGATGGCAGGGTCGATGATTGTCGGCGCATTGGCCGGCTTTATGGTGTTTACCTTTGGCGGCGTAATCCGTTGGAAAGACACCCAGGATGTGTTTACCAAAGGGGTACACATGATGGCGATGATCGGCTTTATTATGATCACCGCCGCTGGGTTTGCCGCGGTAATGAAAGCAACGGGTGGTGTGGAGTCCTTAGTCGCTTCTTTGTCAGGCTCGATTGGCGATAACAAACCGCTCGCGGCGTTTTTGATGTTGATTGTCGGTTTGCTAGTGACCATGGGGATCGGCTCGTCGTTCTCGACCATTCCCATTATCGCTACCATTTATGTGCCACTCTCACTGGCGTTTGGCTTCTCGCCGATGGCAACCATTGCCTTGGTGGGAACGGCCGCCGCCCTGGGCGATGCTGGCTCACCCGCTTCGGACTCTACTTTAGGTCCAACGTCGGGCCTGAACGCCGATGGCCAACATGAACACATTTGGGATACCGTGGTCCCCACCTTTATCCACTATAACCTGCCATTAATTGCCTTCGGCTGGTTAGCCGCGATGATGCTCTAGGGCGTAAACGCGCTATGTGAGTAAAAAGGCGGTATAGACAAGAAAAAAAGCCACGTTTTACAACGTGGCTTTTTACCTGATACGGCTCGTTCCAGTGATACGGCGAGAGCCGGATAAACGCGAACAATTACTCGTTTTCACTCGCATCACGACGCGCGGCCGCTTCTTTGACCAGTGGCTGTAACTCACCTTTTTGGAACATTTCCAAGATGATGTCACACCCGCCAACCAGCTCTCCGTCAACCCACAGCTGTGGGAATGTTGGCCACTGTGCGTAAACAGGTAGCTCTGCGCGGATCTCTGGGTTTTGCAACACGTCCACGTAAGCAAACTTCTCGCCACACGACATCAGCGCTTGAGAGGCTTGTGACGAAAAACCACAGCTTGGTAGTTTCGGCGAGCCTTTCATGTATAGCAGAATCGCATTTTCTTCGATTTGCTGCTTAATTTTGTCCATTGTTTCCATTGCTTCCTCGAACACTGTCTGTGAATCTTATTTTGATTCTACTGGTTAACAGGCTGGAAAAAAATGCCTAAATGTTTTGTGGGATTAAGCGTAAAAATTTTGCTGCGATCCTTTTAATAAAGTAAAAACTTGCTAAACTAGACTTAGCAGAACGAAAATAGTAGTCACACTCGATGGTTAGGTGGCGATAACGGCAATGGGTAGTCAGTGATCATCCGTTGTCAGTCATTCGTATTTGCCCCTGCATTGTCAGTGATCGACTACAGGAAGCACTCTCACGATAAAAACGGAGATATATAGCAATGTCATTCCAACTACCTGAATTACCTTTCGCAAAAGACGCACTAGAACCACATATCTCAAAAGAAACACTCGACTACCACTACGACAAGCACCACAACACTTATGTGGTGAAGTTGAACGGTTTGATCGAAGGCACAGATTTCGAAGGTAAATCACTCGAAGACATTATCAAGACCTCGTCAGGTGGCGTGTTCAATAATGCGGCCCAAGTGTGGAACCACACCTTCTACTGGCACTGCCTAAGCCCAAATGGCGGCGGTGAGCCAACAGGTGACGTTGCAGACGCGATCACCAAAGCATTTGGTTCGTTTGACGAGTTTAAAACTCAGTTCACCAATGCTGCTGTGACTAACTTCGGCTCAGGCTGGACTTGGTTGGTGAAAAAAGCAGACGGGTCGGTTGCAATCGTCAACACCTCGAATGCCGAAACGCCCGTGACTCACGATGGTGAAACGCCATTGTTGACTGTCGACGTTTGGGAACACGCATACTACATCGATTATCGTAACGTGCGTCCAGATTACCTCGCTGCATTCTGGAAACTGGTTAACTGGGACTTCGTCGCGAAAAACTTCGCAGGCTAAACCCATCGCCAACAGACCGAGCGCGAAAAAGGTCTGTTGCAAGCCCTGGCTCTTGCAAACCTAGGTTCTTGTATACCTAGGCGCTTGTAAACCCAGGCTTACCAATCACTAGGAGGCGTTTATCGCCTCCTTTTTTTATGCCTGATACGCTTTGCAAACTCGCATTTTAGGCAAAAAAAACCGCCAACTAGGTTGACGGCTTAACGGAACTTGATAAGTCCAAGAGAATTAATCTTGTTCTTTTTCCGACAAGATAATCCGCAGCGTGCGGCGTAGCGGTTCTGCCGCTCCCCATAACAGCTGATCACCCACAGTAAAGGCATTGAGGAAATCATCCCCCATCGCCAGCTTACGGAGACGACCCACTGGCACAGACATGGTGCCTGTCACTTTCGCTGGGCTCAGATCCGTCATGGTCACGTCACGCTCGTTAGGCACCACGCTGACCCAGTCATTGTGCGACGCAATCATGTCTTCAATCTCATCCATCGGCACCGCTTTTTTCAGCTTGATGGTCAGCGCCTGGCTGTGACAGCGCATGGCTCCCACACGGACACAAGTCCCGTCGATAGGAATCGGATTGTTTTGTAACCCTAGGATCTTGTTGGTTTCAACCGAAGCTTTCCACTCTTCCTTACTTTGGCCGTTGTCACGCTTGACGTCAATCCAAGGGATCAATGAGCCTGCGAGTGGCGCACCAAACTGCTCGCTAGGAAAATCACTCGAGCGGAGGGTTTGAGCCACTTTGCGGTCAATATCTAGAATAGATGTTGCAGGGCTTGCCAAGTCAGTGTTCACTGAATCATTGATGACACCCATTTGGCTGATCAGCTCGCGCATGTGTTTTGCGCCTGAGCCAGACGCCGCTTGGTACGTTTGCGCGGTCATCCACTCAACCAGACCGTTTTGATACAAACCGCCTAAGCCCATCAGCATCAAGCTAACCGTACAGTTACCGCCGACGAACGTGCGCGTGTCGTTATGGATCCCCGCTTGGATGTGTTTGAAGTTAATCGGATCCAAGGTGATGATACTATCATCTGCCATTCGTAGTGATGACGCTGCATCAATCCAATAGCCTTTCCAACCTAATTCACGCAGTTTTGCGTAAACATCGTTGGTGTAATCACCGCCTTGGCAGGTGATAATAGCATCGAGGGTTTTGAGCGTTTCAATGTCATAGGCATCGTGTAACATGCCTGCATCTTTGCCGTAATTCGGCGCTGCAATCCCAACTTGTGAGGTGCTAAAAAACACAGGTTCGATATGGTCGAAGTCTTTTTCTTCTACCATGCGCTGCATCAGCACCGATCCCACCATGCCGCGCCAGCCAACTAAACCTACTCGCATCATAATTTTCACACTCCATGTTGTGTGACCGCCGTTAACAACAGCATATGGTTGCCTGACAGTCAGTGAAAAAACGTTTTTGATACTAACACGTCTTATCACGGTCGTCAGGTTAACGCCTCTGCCTGCTTATTAAATGACCTCATTTTTAAGTTTCCGTCACCTATGTCTAACTTGATTTAACGTACAGGCGTCTAAAAAACAAACTGAAAAAAACAGACAAAACAAAATATTGAAACATTTAAACACCCTTACGATAACTATATATTAACTAATTATGTCGGGATGTAACTTAATTCGCGCGCGACTCACATAAGCGACAAAAATGTTTCCCATCACTTTACTCTGTTAGCTAGAGTAGGGCCCCTCACAAATGGAACAAAGGATACTGAAACAAGGACAGTGATGTGAGTTTGGTTGTTGCTTAAGGCATCGCTAAATCGCGCAGGGAGTAGTCGCGCAATCACAGACGATCCACCTTCCGATAATGATATTGACTCGCTCAACGCTATCGGTAACCCCCAAGCGACCGGTTACCCAGCAAGCGACGTGAAGAAGGTTAAGTTATGACAACACAGCAAGCTCGATTACCCTCCATCATTCAGGTGGTATTGGCACTTGGCGCCTTTTTGGCGCTCGCGTTTTCGTTTACCGCCAAATTAGACCTCCCCATTCAACTGGCCTTATTTATCGGCTGGTTTGTGATTATGGGATTAGGGTTAAAACTTGGCCATCAATACAAAGATCTTGAAAGTGCTGCCACGAAAGGGATTTCTAACGGCTTAGGCGCCGTTTTAATACTCCTATCGGTTGGCGCATTGGTAGGCACCTGGATTGCAGGGGGGATCGTCCCCACTATTATTTACTATGGTCTTAAAGCTATCCACCCTTCTATCTTCCTTTTAGCGACCATGTTGATTTGCTCGTTAACCGCTTTAGCGACGGGCACCTCTTGGGGGGCTGCCGGAACCGCGGGTATTGCCATGATGGGGATTGGTCAAGGCCTTGGGATCCCTGCCCCAATGACGGCAGGTGCCGTTCTTTCAGGGTGCTACTTTGGTGATAAAATGTCGCCATTGTCTGATTCAGTGATCCTTGCCTCGTCAATGTCTGGCGTCGAAATCGTTGAGCACATTAAAGGCATGCTGCCGATTGCACTGATCAGTTACATCATTACCGGTATTCTGTTTACTCTGATTGGCTGGCACTACGCAGGCAATGTGGATATGAGCCAAGTAGAGATGGTGAAGCAAGCGATGCAGGATCAGTTTGTGATTTCACCCCTATCCTTTGTGCCGGTGCTGATTGTCCTCGCGCTGCTGGCAATGCGATTACCGTCTTTCCCGGTCATTAGTTTTGGTTCATTACTGGGTGTGGTTTGGGCTGTCATGCTGCAAGATATGACCCCCGTGAACGCCATTAATACCGCGTGGGCGCCGTTTTCTATCTCATCGGGTGTCGACTTTATCGATGCCATTCTCAACCGCGGTGGCATGTCTTCTATGCTCGGTTCCGTGGCTGTGATTGTGTTTGGTCTGGGTTTTGGTGGCTTGCTCGAAAAAGTCGGGGTCTTGCATACCATTGCCAGCTTGTTTGAGCGTCGCGTTAACAGTGCAGGTAGCTTGGCAACCTCCACCATCGGCACCGCCTTTATGGGGAACGTATTCGGCTCGGCCATGTATGTGTCGCTGATCTTAACCCCTAAAATCTGTGCTAAAAACTACGACAGACTGGGTTATCAACGTAAAAACTTGTCTCGTAACGCTGAATTTGGTGGCACGTTAACCTCAGGCATGGTGCCATGGAGTGATAACGGTATTTATATGGCCAGTATTCTTGGCGTCGCCACCTTGTCTTATGCACCCTTCATGTGGTTAAGCTTTGTGTGTATTGCCGTCACCATCGTGACCAGCTACTTCGGTTGGTTTGTCGATAAGGTTGAGCCAAACCAGGCCGCGCAAGCGCAAGAAGATACAACCGCCATAACGTCTGCGCCAGAGCGTGCCTAACGAGCAATAAAATCGCTTAAAATAAAGCGGGACACGCTAGCCGTGTCCCGCTTTTTTTATTTATCGTCTCGACTGGATAAACGGCGTTGTAGTTGGTCACGCAAATTTGGGGGCGTCCCTTTTATGGTGAGGGTGTCTGTGTCTGGATCGTAGAACACGCGCTCCCCCATCAACATGGCATCAAAGTTGACCGATAAGCCACCCCCCGATCCGACAAATTTAGTTAACTTGCGCATGGTGGTGCGGTCGGCAGGAAATTGCGCTTCCAGTTCATAGCCTTGCTGGTTGGTGTATTGATAAAAGTCCGTTCCTTCGGGGGTCGCTGGCAATTCCTCCGCGAGCTCTTTGACCACCACTTCATCACCCGCTTTAAGCTGATCGTTACAGTAGTCATACACCTGCTTGCGGTAGTTGTTCTTCTCTTCTTTATCCAAACGGGCATCATCACAGTAATCCTCAACCGCCTGCATCAGCACTTGGTTTTGCTGTTTGCTGTCCATGCCCACTTCCGCTTGCAAAAAATCAAGGAAGAAGTCTGCAACTTTGCGCCCAACTCGCCCTTTGATAAACGATAAGTAACGATTTGATGCCGGATCCGTCTCCCAGGTAGACAAATCAATCCGTGCCGCGATATCCATTTTGCTGACATCTAGGTATTCGGTGGCGTTAACGTCAAGCTCGTCCGTGACGCGTAAACTGTGCTTTGATTCCACCACACCAATAAATACGTAGTCAGTCGCTAAGGCACGGTAATGCGCCATCACCAAGGTGCCACTATCGGCAAATGGGTATTTCGCGAGCTCAGCGCGCAGACGTTCAACGGCGCGTTCAGAAAAGGCTCGAAAGTCCAGTTCGTCAGCGCGGTAAGCCTTTAACCATTGCTGGAATTCACTCTCGGTGTCGAACAACGCAAACCCTTTGCCTGCTTTTGCATGATAAACCCGATGTACATCGGCCATCAGATTTTCGGTTTGTTCGTTGAGCGGTAATGGTCCGTCGCGAAGCTGAACATTAAGCGAATCATCAGCTTGTTTGACAATTTGATGTAATATTACGTTAGAAAGCGTGAGGGTCATGATTGAAAAGATTTTCAGTAAGACTAAGGTATGGGTTATTATACGCTGCTTTGGTTTTAAGAAGACAAGACGATTTTATGCCTGTAACCTCAAAATATGATGATAAGCAAGTGGAACGTATTATCAGTGATGTTGTCAATGTGTTAGAGCAACACGATGCATCGACGGATTTATCACTGATGGTGATTGGGAATGTCGCCACCAATATCCTTAACCACAATATTCCTGCCGCACAACGTCAGGCATTTGCCGAGAAGTTCGCCCAAGCATTAATGGCATCCATCGATAACCAATAACGCTTGCAGCAGTATCCAATCAGAGAAGAATAAATTTGTATGGTTGATAGCGGAACATCGTATCGCGATAAAGTATCCCAGCTGATCAGTTGGGGGCATTGGTTTAGCTTTTTCAACATCATTGCCGCTATGTTGCTGGGCACCCGCTATATCAGCCAATCTGGGTGGCCAGACACCCTATTAGGGCAAAGCTACTTGATCTTTAACTGGGTCGGCCACTTCGGCTTCCTGGTTTTTGCGCTTTATATTCTGATCATTTTTCCAGCCAGTTTTATCATCCCGTCTCAGCGTCTTATGCGGCTTTTTGCGGTAATAGTCGCGACTGTCGGAATGATGCTACTGCTGCTAGATATTTACGCCTATCAAACCTTACACCTACATCTTAACCCCTTGGTGTGGGAGCTGCTTTTAAGCGGCGAAAAAACCGATATGAATGCCCACTGGCAGTATTTATTTATTGCTGGGCCGGTGATCTTTATCTTAGAGCTGGTCATGGCCGAGTGGGTGTGGCGTAAGCTGCGTAAATTAACCCGTAAACGCGTTGGTGTTCCGGTTGCCAGCGTGTTTGCTCTTTGCTTTATTGCCAGCCATTTAATCCATATCTGGGCCGATGCGTTCATTTATAGCCCAGTCACGGCGCAGCGTTCGACCTTTCCTGTCTCGTATCCGATGACAGCAAAAACCTTTATGGAAAAGTATGGCTTGCTCGATCGACAAGAGTATCAACGCCTACGCGAGCAGCGCGGCCAAGAAACCAGCGAGGTGATTCGTTATCCGTTGGAGCCACTGTCATTTGCGTCAGATGCCAACAAATACCGCCCAAACTTATTGGTGGTGATGGTTGAAGGGTTGCGTGCCGATATGCTTAACCCAGTCACTATGCCTCACCTGCATCGTTTCGCTACCGATAATCTGTGGTTTAAGAATCACTTCAGTAGCAGCAACGATGATATGGCCGGTTTGTTTGGTTTCTTTTATGGACTGCCGGGCAGCTATGCGCAAAGCGCACGAACTGAGGGTTTGCGTCCTGTATTGATGGATACGCTCAATCAACGTCGCTATCAACTCGGGCTGTTCAGTGGCGATAACTTTTCTAACCCCATTTACTATCAAAGTATTTTTAGTCGCGCACTCGACCGTGATACACAGTCAGAGGCGCCGGCTTGGCAGGCCGATGCCAGTGCGATCACCTCGATGCAAAGCTGGCTACAAGCGCGCCAAGCAAATACACCTTGGTTTGGTTATTTAGAGCTCGCCACGGTGAATGACTATGAGCAAGGCGGCGACTATGCGCAACCCTTCCAACCAGCGCTTGACAGTGGAATGGCCGGTGTCGACCAGCAAACAGGCTTAGTCCTCAAAAATAGCTATAACAATGCCGCTCACTATCTGGATAAGCAATTGGGTGAACTGATTCAACAGCTCGAGGCTTCGGGAAAGCTAGCCAATACCGTAGTGATGATTACAGCAAACCACGGCATGGAATTTAATGAAACCGGGATGAATAGTTGGGGGTCGAACTCAAACTACAGCCGTTATCAGCTTCAAGTACCGATGGTGATGCACTGGCCTAATCAACCGGCCGAGCAGATCAATCATTACAGTAGCCACCTTGATGTGGCACCGACATTGATGGAGTCGATGCTATCAGTGAGCTCACCCGCCAATAGTTACAGTAGCGGTGTGAATCTGTTTGAACTCGAGAGCCAATCACGCAAATGGGTGTTGGCCGGTGACAGTCGCGACATTGTGGTGATACAGCCACAAAAAACCACGGTGGTGGATAAATTTGGCAATTATAAAGTCTATGATCGCTACTATACCCCACTGCCCGAAGGTAAGCCCCAGTTGTCACTATTGATGCAAGTGATGCACGAATTAAAGCGTTTCTATTATCCTGAGGATCATGAGCCGCAATAATGGCCAATAAGTGGCGCATAAGTAGCCAAACAATTGAAAAACGGGGAAACAACCGCGTTTAGCAATTGACAGCCATTAGATCGATTCGTAATATAGCGCTTAGTCGGTCTGTAGCGCAGCCTGGTAGCGCACTGTCATGGGGTGTCAGGGGTCGCTGGTTCAAATCCAGTCAGACCGACCAATACATATAAGCCCGTCACTCAATGAGTGACGGGCTTTTTCGTATGGTACGTTCAATAAGGATAAACATCCTGTTCGCGGCGGACACTTATTCGGCTTGACGCCCGACAAACGCAGCAACAATGGTGTCTTCTCCATATTGCCGRGAAAAGACATACGCACCTGGTTGAGGGATCACTTGGTGCGCGCCCGCGCCTACCGCAGGGTGGCGTTGCCTAAACTGCCCCACTTTTCGCCAATGGTTTAATAACCCCGCCTGCATGGCGTTACGCTGCCACACCATATCTGAGCGTGTTCCTTGGTGAAAGTCATCGCCGTAAGGGCCTAAATCACGTCCAACTTCATCGCCGTAATAGACTTGCACCGCACCGGGCGCCAGAAGTAATGCGTTGGCAGCACCGCGTTGCATGCTGGCATCTTTAAAACGGCTGAAAAAGAGCGCGGTATCATGAGACGACATATAGCTAACCGGAATGAAATCCGCTTCTGTTTGCATGGTCTCAGCGTACGCGTGATACGTGGTTTCCATTTCACTTAAACAATACGCCCCTTTGTCCATCCGCTTTTGCAGATCAAAGTTAATCAGTGCATCAAAGCCTTGGTCAAAATAAGGGCTCCGGTAGGCATTGTGCCCCCATACTTCTCCCATCATCCAAAAGGGCTCGCCCGTTTGATTATTAGCGGCGCGCCAGCTTTTCAATGCTTCCGAGGCGTGTGCTTTTAACGCTCGCCAAACCTCACCATCAACATGCTTGACGGTATCAACACGAAAACCATCAATACCAAAACGCGCAACCCACTGGGTTTGCCATTCAAGTAAGTAATCACTCACTGTGTAATTGTCTCGCACCTTTACCCGCGTGCCGGGATTGTTGAGCAACCATTGTGGCGGGGTCACCGGTTGCGAAGATTCAGTTTTAAAGTCAGGCAATCCGGCTAAGGTCAGCGTTTTATCACTGCTGCCAGGCTCATCGTATCCCGGTAATCCTGCGCGTACCCAGTCTTTTCCCCACCACTGCTGCCAATTCGTGCTCTTATAATCAATCGCATCATGAAAGTCATGCCAGCTTTGTCCGTCACCGGGCTGCCAATTTTGCCATTGCGCCGGTAATTCAGTGTCATTGACTACCTCAATCCCGTCTTGCTGTAAATCCGCGAGTGTTGCGTAACCTGGGTGATTGACGACTGCGTCCAGAAACACCTTTAGTCCGCGTTGATGCGCTTCGTCGACCAATTTTTTTAGTGTGGCATCATCACCAAAGTTGTTGTCTACTTGGGTAAAGTCACGCGACCAATAGCCGTGGTAGGCATAAAACGGAAAGTCCCCTTGGCTGCCACCACCGACAAACCCGTGAACCTGCTCTACGATCGGCGATAACCAGATCACATCGGTGCCGAGCGCTTGGATATAATCCAATTTGTCGATCACGCCTTGTAGATCTCCGCCATGAAAAGTGCCAATGTTTTGCGCTTTATCCTGACGCCGCCCATAGCTGTGATCGTTACTCGGATCGCCATTGCTGAATCGGTCCACCATGACAAAATAAATGTTTGCATTGCGATAGGTAAAATCTGGCTCTGGTGCTGTAACCGGGGCGAGCAACACCAACCCGCCACTCTCAGAGGCTGGGGTGAGCGTCACGCTGTGATTTTTCACCGTGACAACCTGCCCACTGAGCGCCTCTTTTAATTGCGTGCCATCGGCAAAACTCTCTCCCAAAGAGAGGGTGATCGGCCCACCTTGATAGCGGTGACACTGGACATCGGGCAACGGGCGTTTAAACCTTGATGCGGTCTTTTTCGGTTCACGTTTAACGCGGATTGTTTGCGTCTCTGGCTGATAATAAAACCCATAATCCCCAGCAAAACGCACGGTAAGTTCAAAGTTTGTCTGATCTTGGCAAGAAAGCGGAATAGGCGTATTAAATTTCGCGTTCTCGGGAGACGCGGCCTGACAGTCACCTGCTATCCCTTCCACACTGATTTGGTAGGTGTTCTTACCTAACGAGAAGACCGCTGGGGCGTTGGGATCAAGCGGTCGGTCAGACTGTGTCGTTGCTGTGGTTACCGTGATATGCGGGGCCGCCGCAGTGGAAAACGACGCTGCCATAGTCAACGAGGCCGCTACCGCGATGGCCAGCCGCTGTCGAGGAAAGAAAAAAGTCATGATTATGCTCCTTGCCATTTTCTATCAGGGTAAAAAAACAGCAAGGCATTGACATCATTCCTGCCTCTGCGCCCTAAAACTGTGAGCGATGACAGTTAGAGGAGGAGCCGATTACGCGCCGCACTCTCCCTCCGGATCCAGGCCTAACAATTCGCTCATCTCCACGGCGGGAATAGGACGGCGATAGAGAAACCCTTGACCAAAGGTGCAGCCCAATTCATGCAAAATCGCCTTTTGATGCAAGGTCTCAATGCCCTCTGCAACGACCCCTATCCCAAGGCTATCGGCCATGGCAATCATAGCCGATACAATTGCCACTTCTTGTTCGTCGGGTGATTGGCTTTGTATGTCTTTAATGAAATGACGATCAATTTTTAATTTTGAAATGGGGTAGCGCTTGAGATAAGCCATCGATGAATAGCCAGTGCCGAAATCGTCGATCGCAATCCCAACCCCTTTATCACGTAATTGCTCCAGCACTTTTAACGCGTTGGCTTGATTTTCTATCAAGGTATTTTCGGTAATTTCTAGCTCTAAAAAGCGCGGATCGGCGCCGGTGCGGTCCAAGGCCTCAAACACCACTTGCGTAAAGGCCACGTCGGCAAGGTTGCGCGGCGAGATATTCACCGCCATAGACACGTTGACGCCCGCATCCTGCCAGGCTTTTAATTGCTGACATCCAGTCTCAACCACCCACTGCGTGATATCGTGGATAATCGAGCGCTCTTCGGCGACATCAATAAAGTGAAACGGTGATAACAGCCCCCGCTCTGGGTGATGCCAACGCAATAACGCCTCGACGCCAATAATATCGCCGGTCACCAGATCGACCTGGGGTTGGTAATATAATTCTAACTCTTCATTTTGCACACACTGACGTAGCTCGACCGCCAAACGTAACTTGTGATTCGCTGCTACCGTCAACGCATCATTGTAAAACGCATAGGTGTTTCGCCCCGATTTTTTCGCGTGATACATCGCCGAATCGGCAAAGGTCAGCAGATCATCGGTACTCGCGGTATTCTCTGGATATTGGGCAATGCCGATACTGACACCGATTTGAGCGTCGATCCCACCTTTGAGCATAAACAGGCGATTCATGGCATGGATCACATCTTCAGATAAGCGAATACAGGCATTATCATCAGCATGAATCACCCGTAAGATCACAAATTCATCGCCACCGAGGCGGGCTAAGGTATCGCCCTCCTCTAACAGGCCCTCTAAGCGCTGGCTGACTAATTTAAGGAGCTCATCACCGACGGTATGGCCATGGCTATCATTGACGAACTTAAACTGGTCAAGGTCGAGAAACATCAACGCCAGCTGGTTACGCTGGACCGATTGCCTATTCATCGCTTGACGAATGCGCGACGTGAGCAGCAGGCGATTCGGTAATCCGGTTAGCGAGTCATAGTGGGCCAAATCAATCAGTTTTTTTTCTGAGTCTTTAAGCTGGGTGATATCAGAGAAAACACCGATATAATTCACCACGTCACCGGCGTCATCTTTTACCACACTGATCGAGAGAAGCTGTGGATACACGATACCATCTTTACGGCGATTCCAGATTTCGCCTTTCCAATGTCCCTCTTGATGTATCTGCTGCCACATTTCGGCGAAAAAATGTGCGTCATGACGGCCCGAATTCAGGATGGATGGCATTGCGCCGACGACATCTTCTTCTTGATACCCGGTGATCGCACTGAAGCCACCATTGACGGCGACGATAGCACCTTGGGCATCCGTGATCAGCACCCCTTCGCTCGATTGCTCAAAGATTTTCGCATTGAGCATCAACTTACGTTCAACCTCTAACCGTTCAGATACATCGTGGATAACCGAGAACAGCAGACGGGCGTTACCAACGGTGATCGGGGATGAATGAACCTCGACCTGACGACTCTCACCGTTTTTTAGCCGATGTTCAAAAATAAAGCAGTTTTTCTCGCGCTGTCTCGCCTGTGAAAGGCTTTGTTTGAGGGTGCTGTCGACTTGTGTATTAATCTCACTGATACGCATCGCGGTAAGCGTTGCATGGTCATAGCCATAAAAACGTTGGGCACTGTCATTAGCATCTAAAATTTCGCCACTTTTGGCATCCAGTAACATCATCACCGCATCATGGCGTTTAAAGATACTCCTAAAGCGGTAGCTATCATCAACCATACGGCCAATCGACTGCGCAAAGCTGCGTCCAGCATTTAGTCGAGCATATAATCCGCCGAGCCAAAACCCTAGGATAATCAAGCCACCCCCCCATACCATGGGGTGAGGGTGCAAACTTTTCCAACCGTCTTGCGGGGTGCCCAACAAGCGCCAGTGGCCGGAGGGCAAGCTCACTGCGACGGACTCAGGGGACTGCGCTAAGATCGAGGCATCACCGTAAATGGGGGTAAACCTCCCCTCGGCGGTCGATTTTTCTTGCAACACCACACGCACTGGATACGCCTCGCCTTCGGCAAAGCTTGCGGAGAAAAGGCTATCCATATCGAGCACCGTGGATAACACGCCCCAGGGTAACCCTGTGTTTTGATTGATTATCGATTGACGTGCAATTAAGGCGGTTCCACCTTGAAGAAGATCGACCGGCCCTGAAATCACGGGCTTACTGGAGGCATACGCCGCTCGCACATGGGCTAATTGCTCAGGCACATCATGGTAACGCGTCCCGACTAACGATGATTTTAGGTTCTCAGGATACACATGGCTGATCACCCAATTACGCGCGGCACCAAAATTGAGGATATGAGGAGATTTGGCTTTTAACTGGCTGGCAAAGCGAGAAAATTGGTCTTGCGTCAGATCTGGATTTAAGCTGATATAGGTGGTCAGTCCATGACTTAAATCGACATTCTGCGTCACTTTAAGCTCAATCCGGGATCGGTAGGCCAACAAGGCGTTACGAACGTCTTTTACTTCTTGGTCATGGGCTTGTTGATATAGCCAAAACTCCACGGAAACCACCGCAAACATGAAGACCATCACGGAGATAACCACATTATAAATGAATCCGACTCGCGCCGAGCGGCGGGCGACTTTATCAAGTGCCGATGGAACAGCTTGCTGCATGACCTGGTACAACCTTATCTCGCCCTGCTTATGGAGCGAACATTAACCAAAAACCTCAGGTGTTGCATGTGATTATAAAGGGCATAGAGAGAATCGCCAGTGTTACCGGTCAGTTTCACCGCATTACACAGGCTCTGTATGCGTAGGCTCAAACGGTTACATACACATATTGGCGATACAATCAAATCGCCTTTATCCAAAAAACACAAGAGATTGCAAACAAGGAGCGTGTATGGCAATCAGCCTCGAATACAGTTTTATCTTGGTGGTTTTGGGCATGATCGCCGGGATTATCAATACCCTCGCGGGTGGTGGCTCTAACCTAACATTACCTGCATTGATGGTGATGGGCATGCCTGCCGATGTCGCCAACGCCACCAATCGGGTGGCGGTATGGCTACAGTGTGCGTCAGGGATGAGCGGGTTTCGCCAGCATGACAAGCTCGATACTCAGGATATCATTCCGGTATTGATACCGAATTTAATCGGGGGCTTGTGCGGCGCATTGGCCGCTGCATGGTTGCCAACCAGTTGGGTCAAACCCTTGCTACTCGGTACCTTGCTGACCATGACGGTAGTGATGCTGGTTAAGCCAGCCACTTTTGGCCCCCCTGCCGGTACGCCAGTCAAAAAGGTGGCTGATACACCCACCGCATGGTTTGGCCTTATGCTCGCAGGCTTTTATGGCGGATTCGTACAAGCAGGGGTCGGATTTGTTTTGCTCGCCGCGCTATGTGGCACCTTACACTACGACTTGGTCCGTGGTAATGCGCTCAAACTGGCATGCACCTTAGCTTTCACCTCTCTTTCACTGTTGGTATTTATTGCTGATGATCTGGTCCGTTGGGCGCCAGGGCTGATCCTGGCGATAGGGACCATGGTCGGGGCACGGATTGCGGTACGATTTGCTATCTCCGCGAATCCCAAGCTATTAAAACTCTTTTTGTTTGTGATGACGTTGGTTGGTTGTCTCGCCGCCTATTTATTTTAGTGGCCGCGAGTCTGTTGTCGGGCGATCACTGCATTTTTTGCTCGCGTATACTGGTGCGGTTATTGTGCCGCGGTCTTACTCGTTGATTTCGCCGCTCCTTTACGACGACTGCTGGTGCGCCGTGTTTTACGTTTAAATGTTTTTGCCGGCGCAGCCGGTAAACCTTGCAAAGAGGCAGGCGGTGGTGAGGTTTTTATACTGTCAATCAAGCCTGCGACCTTGTCGGTTAACGCTTGCATAAAGGGTTGATACGCGCATTGTCGGTCCGCCATATCTTGCAGCTGCCGCTCCCAATCAGCGGTCATATCCGGGTAGGTCGCACTGTCGGGTAAGGCATCAATTAATCCCGTTCCACTGGCTGTCGCGTGAAGTGTTTTTCCTTGTCGATTCAAAAGACCACGTTTTACCAACAGCTCAATAATCCCAGCCCGAGTGGCTTCGGTCCCGAGCCCATCGGTTTCTCGCAGTATCTCTTTCAGTGCTTTGTTTTGCACATAGCGGCCAATGCCGGTCATCGCTTGTAACAAACTGGATTCGGTAAACGCAGCCGGTGGCTCGGTCATGCAATCTTTAATGTCGCCACGCTCACACTGCGCTTGCTCACCTTTCTCCATTAAGGGCAAAGGCGTGGCGTCACTGWCTGCGGTTTGCGTGGAGGGCAATAGCGCGCGCCAGCCCGCTTGAGTGAGCACCTTGCCTTTGGCAATAAAACAGCCACCGGCAATATCAAACACCAGTTTTCCTTCTGCATACTCGGCAGGCGGATAAAACTGCATCACATATTGGCGCGCTACCAGCTGATAAATTTTCGCTTCATCGCCTGACAAGCTCGCAGGCGCCGCTTTCGCGGTTGGAATAATCGCATGGTGCGCACCAACTTTGGCATCGTTCCATGCTTTGCCTTTGCGTTTTGGATCCGCATTGTCACAAGCCTGGATCAGTGTCTGACACCCCTTTTTAATCGCTGCCAACACCTTGGGCGCCTCAGCGAAGTGCCCTTTAGGTAAGTAACGACAATCCGATCGCGGATAGGTAATGATCTTGTGGCGCTCATACAGTTGTTGGCACACATCCAGGGCTTTTTGGGCGCTAAAACCAAATCGCTTTGATGCGTCTATTTGCAAGGCTGACAAGTTATAAGGCAGTGGCGCCGCTTGCTTTCGCTGCTGACGTTCCGCGTCAGTGACCGTGGCTGGCTGCCCCGTAATTCGATTGGCGACATTGTCGGCGAGTGACCGAGAAAGCACGCGCCCTTGCTCGTCTTGCCATTTGGCGCAGGCGTCACTGGGCTGCCATCGCGCGCGTATTTCACTCCCTTGATGAGCAATGATGGCGTCGAGCTGATAATACGGATGGGGAATAAAATGTTTGATTGCTTGATCGCGCCGCACCACCAGGCCAAGCACCGGCGTTTGTACCCGCCCGACCGACAATACGCCTTGATAACCGGCCTGTTGCCCTAGCAGGGTATAAGCACGCGTCAGGTTCATCCCATAGACCCAATCGGCACGTGACCGAGCTAACGCGGAAACAGATAAGGGTATATAACCCTTATTGTCTTGCATGTTGCTGAGCGATTTTTTCACCGCAGAGAGGTTTAAATCACTGATCAAAAGGCGTTTTATATTGGCTTTTTTGCTCTTGCTGACCTTCGCATAGTCAATCACTTCATCCACCAGCAGCTGCCCTTCGCGGTCTGGGTCGCCGGCATGAACCAGCTGATCAAATTGCTTAATCAGTTTTTTTACCACGGACAGCTGGCCCGAGGCGGCTTTGCGCGGGCGCAATTGCCATTGTTGAGGCACAATAGGAAGGTCAGCCAGATGCCATTTTTTATAGCGGCTGTCATAAGCCTCGGGCTCGACTTGTTCGAGTAAGTGGCCAATACACCAGGTGACCACATCTCCCTGCCCTGTTTCAATGTATCCTTTCTGATTTTTATGAGGCTTAGGCAGGCCTGCGGCAATTGCGCGCCCTAAACTCGGTTTTTCCGCAATAAATAATCGTGCCATGACAGAGTCTCTTTATCAGTCACTGTCCGCATGGTATGCAAAGCACGAWCGAGGCGCAATAAAAAACCTGTACATATGCACAGGTTTTCTCGATTAACCAAGCCCTTCTCGTGGCTTAGAGATAAGAGACAAACTGGCTAGTATCGCGTTTAGGCGCATTAGCCACCGCACAATCAGGCGTTCCTAAGTACAAAAAACCCACGATATGATCATCGCCTTCAACGGATAACGCCTCTCTCACAGCAGCGTGGTATGCAAATGCGCCGGTGCGCCAAAAGCCCTGATACCCTTGTGCGACCGCTGCCATTTGCATCGCATGCGTCGCACATCCCGCTGAAATATGCTGCTCAATGGTCGGTACTTTGTCATGCACACGTGTACGCGCAATCACGGCCACCACCATCGGGGCCCGAAAAGGTGCGTTTTTGGCATTTTTCACTGCCGTTTCATCCGCGCCGTTGGCCTGTGCTGCCTCGGCTAAAATGGTTGAAAGCCGCGTCAGCCCATCGCCCTCGCAAATCACAAACTGCCACGGCGTTAGTGCGCCATGGTCAGGGGCACGTAATCCTGCTTGAATAATGTTTTCTAGTGCCTCACCGCTTGGCGCTGGCGCTGCTAATCGTGGCACAGAGCGGCGCTTTAATAGCAAATCAAGTGCGTCCATGGTTTATCCTTTTTAACCGTTTAGTGCTCACTGCATGAGCGATATCAGCATATTAGCACAGACTCCCGCCGCTAAAGCGCCAAGGCTGTCTCAATCCCCTGGCGAATGGCTCGCTTCGCATCGAGCTCTCCCGCATGCTCGGCACCACCAATTAAATGGTAAGAGACACTGGCATCATCAAGCTGCTCGGCCAATATATTCACCGATTCTTGCCCCGCACACAAGATGATCTGGGTAGCAGGGATCAGGTGTGCTTCTCCTTTAACACTGATATGCAGACCTTCATCGTCAATTTTATGGTAGCTCACGCCACCGACAAGATTCACACCACGCTTTTGTAACGTTTTTCGATGGATCCAACCGGTAGTTTTGCCCGGACCTTTTCCGACCCGTCCTTCGCGACGCTGCAATACCCACACCTGCTTGTTGCTAAGCGTATCGTGTCCAGGGTAGAGTCCGCCTTCGTGGGTAATGGTCTTATCGATACCCCACTCATTGAGCCAAGCGTCCAAATTTTGATTTTTCGGTTCGGTAATCATGGTCGCGACATCAACGCCGATCCCCCCGGCACCGATAATGGCGACATGGCTCCCCAGCTCAGGCTGTTCACGAATAAAGGTTTGATAATCAATGACGCTCGGGTGATCAATGCCTTCAATGGCGGGACGGCGTGGCTTCACACCCGTGGCGACAACAATATCGTCAAACGCACGCAATGTATCGACATCAGTGGCTTGATTAAGCTTGACCGTCACGCCTGCTTTTTCCAATCGTCTAAGGTAGTAGCGAATGGTTTCTTTAAATTCTTCTTTTCCCGGAATCGTCATCGCTAAATTAAACTGGCCGCCGAGCCGATCCGCTTTTTCGAACAAGGTCACGTCATGTCCGCGTTCAGCCGCTTCAGTGGCACAGCTTATCCCGGCCATTCCGCCACCAATTACCGCCACTTGTTTCACTTGGCGTACGGGTGTTGCCACGAGCTCGGTTTCATAACAGGCTTTAGGGTTAACCAAACAACTGGCACGCTTGCCTTTAAAGACATGGTCCAGACAGGCTTGGTTGCAGGCAATACACGTATTAATGTCATTCGACTGGTCGGCTTTGGCCTTCGCAACAAATTCAGCATCGGCTAAGAATGGGCGCGCCATGGAGACCATATCCGCTTGCCCCTTGGAGAGAATCGATTCGGCAACCTCTGGGGTGTTAATACGGTTACAGGTGACTAACGGCACCGATACCTCGCCTTTTAGTTTTTCAGTGACCCAGCTAAACGCGCCTCGTGGCACCTGGGTCGCGATAGTAGGCACTCGCGCTTCATGCCAGCCAATACCGGTGTTAATAATAGTAACGCCTGCTTTTTCTAGGCCTTTCGCGAGCGTGACTACGTCTTCAAAGGTATTGCCTTGCTCGACCAAATCCAGCATCGATAGACGAAAAATAACAATAAAGTCATCACCGGCGGCTTGACGCACCGCTCGCATCACTTCAACCGCAAACCGCATACGATTGTCGACTGGCCCGCCCCATTGGTCATAACGACGGTTGGCGCGGTGGCAGAAAAACTGATTGATCAGGTAGCCTTCAGAGCCCATGATCTCGACCCCGTCATAGCCAGCTTCGCGAGCAAGCGCGGCACTGTGGCCAAAGGCTTTAATCGTACGCCAAATCGCCCGCTCGCTCATTTCAAACGGGGTGAACTTACTGATTGGCGCGCGAATCGCTGACGCACTTTGGGCGAACGGATGAAACGCATAGCGACCGGCATGAAGTAATTGCAGCGCGATTTTGCCGCCATTTTCATGAACAGCTTCGGTGATTGCGCGGTGTGCACGCGCCGCGCGTCCAGAGCTAAACTGGGCACTAAATGGGGTCAGACGGCCACGAAAATTAGGCGAAAATCCACCAGTTACAATGAGCCCCACCTCACCTTTGGCTCGCTCAGCATAAAAGGCCGCCAATTTTTTAAAACCATCGTTTGCTTCTTCAAGCCCGGTATGCATCGAGCCCATCAAGACACGATTTTTCAGGGTAGTAAACCCAAGATCGAGCGGGGCTAGCATGTGGGGATAAGGGTGCTGTTCCATCGCTTGCTCACTTATTGTTGTGGTCTGACCAGACTATAGCGCTGACGGACACGTGATTTCAAACATTCGTTTACAAGCTGGCAACATAAAATCGTGAATTATTGATCTGGGTAGGACTTTCGCTCGGTATTACAGAACAGTGACGCGGTTGATAGCCTATCGATCTGAGCTCTGATCAGCTAGGATACCAGCGACATGCACCGATGGACTCACGTATGAAAAAACTGTTTCGTTTTATTGCATCCCTATTCCGATGGTTGTGGCGTATTCTCAGTTTCGCTCGCCAACTTTTTTTAAACGTCCTTTTCATAGGCGTGATCGTGGCAATCTACTTTGCGTTTACTGCCGATACGCCGCTGACCTCAAAGGACCCCGCTACCGCAAAAGTGGCGCAAAGTGAGCCAGAGCCACGGGCGCTCCTACTCAATATTGACGGCCCTATTGTTGAACAACAACAGCGCTTAAGTCCTGTTGATACCTTATCTCGCAATGCGCTCGGACAACCGGTAGAAACCGAGAACGTGTTGTTTGATATTGTTGATACCGTGCGCCATGCCGCGACGGATGAACAGATTAATGGCTTAGTATTAAGCCTAGGCGATATGCCTTCCACCAGTCTGACCAAGCTACGATACATCGCCAAAGCCATAGAAGACTTCAAAAACAGCGGTAAACCTGTGATTGCAATTGGCGGCACCTACAGTCAAAGCCAGTATTACTTGGCCAGTTATGCCGATGAAGTCCTGATGTCACCCGATGGTATGGTGATGCTGCAAGGTTACGGCAGTTACAACTTATATTGGAAGGACCTACTCGATAAGCTCGATGTGAGCACACACGTGTTCCGAGTCGGTACTTATAAGTCATTTGTGGAGCCATACACACGCAACAATATGTCAGACGCTGCCCGCGAAGCCAATCAAGCTTGGTTATCTCAGCTGTGGGATGCCTATGTCAGCGATGTGGCGAACAATCGTGGCATCGAGCCGAGTGTACTGTCCCCGAGCGCGAAGCAATTACTGGCCTCATTGCGTGACTTTGATGGCGATTTTGCCGCCCTCTCTGAGCATCTTGGCATTGTCGATAAGCGCATGACGCGTCAGCAAATTCGTCGCTATTTGGCCGATAAATTTGGCAGTGACGGTGAAGACAGCTTCGAATACACCGGCTATTACGATTATCTGCCAAAAATACAAAGCGGCTTTAGCCTGCCAGGCAGTGATAATATCGCCGTCGTGGTCGCCAGTGGTCCGATCATGGATGGACGTCAGCGCCCAGGGACCGTGGGTGGCGATACCACTGCCGCGATGCTGCGCGATGCCCGCCTTGACAGCAGTGTGAAAGCGGTCGTGCTTCGCGTCGATAGTCCAGGGGGCAGTGCATTCGCCTCTGAAATTATCCGTAATGAAGTGGATGCGCTACGCGAAGCGGGTAAACCTGTGGTGGTCTCGATGTCGAGTGTCGCCGCCTCTGGCGGTTATTGGTTATCTGCCAGCGCCGATCGTATTATCGCTCAGCCCACCACGATTACCGGGTCAATCGGTATTTTTAGCTTGTTCACCACCTTTGAGAACACGCTGGGTGATCTCGGCGTGCAGTCTGATGGTGTCGGCACCACACCGTTTGCAGGGGTTGGCGTGACGCGGGCACTGCCAGACGAGGTAGGAGATATCATGCAGTTAGGCATTGAGCATGGTTACCATCGCTTCTTATCATTGGTCAGCAACCATCGCGATATGTCGATGGAAAAGGCAAACCAAGTCGCTCAAGGTCGGGTATGGACGGGACAAGATGCCTTGAGTTTGGGATTAGTTGACAGCTTGGGTGACTTTGACGACGCCGTGTCTGCCGCCGCTGAACTGGCTAACCTCGAAAACTATCAACTAGATTGGATGCAACAGCCACTGACGCCGTTTGAGCAATTTATCAACGAAGTGCTGGGGCAAAGCGCCAACGTGCTCGGTGAAACGGTGCAAGCGACAATGCCATCGATTGCGCGCCAGTTGACGGCATCGCCCCAGTGGCAGTCGTTAACCTTGCTGGAAAAGTTTAACGATCCGCAAGGTCGTTACTTATTCTGCTTAAACTGTGAGTATCAGTAGGAACCACTCGCCCTGGCCGTTCGGTCAGGGCCTCTTCTCTGTTTTTCTTCTATTCTGTGTGTTGCTCGGTATTACCGATGTAATCGTTACATGTATACTGTGCTCACGCTCATTAAATGCAGATTTGACATGATGGAACGTAAACATATTTATATTGCTTACACTGGTGGCACGATCGGGATGCAAAAATCTGATCATGGTTATATCCCAGTGTCCGGCTTTCTCCAGCAACAGTTGGAAAACATGCCTGAATTCCATCGTCCAGAAATGCCGCTTTTTACTATCCATGAGTACGAACCACTCATTGATTCATCGGACATGACGCCAACGGATTGGCAACGGATTGCGGACGATATTGGCGAAAATTACCACGCATATGACGGCTTTGTGATATTGCATGGCACAGATACCATGGCATACACAGCATCGGCGCTGTCATTTATGTTAGAAAATTTAGAAAAGCCGGTCATTGTCACCGGCTCACAGATCCCGATTGCTGAGTTGCGTTCCGACGGGCAAGCCAACCTGCTCAACGCACTGCATATTGCATCGAATTATCCGGTGAACGAAGTGACGCTGTTTTTTAACAACCAACTTCTGCGCGGCAACCGGAGCACTAAGTCGCATGCTGACGGGTTTAACGCGTTCACCTCACCCAACTTGCCAGCGTTACTTGAAGCTGGGATTCATATTGAGGTAAAAGCGGACAAGCTCAATCAACCTTCGCAAGGGCCGTTTAAGGTCCATACTATTAGCGATCAACCGGTTGCCGTGATCATGATGTATCCGGGCATTTCGCCAGACGTTGTCAGAAATGCGCTTAAACAGCCCGTCAATGCGATGATCTTATTAACCTTTGGGGTCGGCAACGCACCACAAAATCCCGAGTTACTCGATTTACTCAAACAGGCTACGGATCGCGGTGTGCTGGTGTTGAATCTCACTCAATGCTTGGCAGGACGGGTCAATATGGGTGGCTATGCGACCGGCTGTGCGCTGGCCGATGCGGGCGTACTGAGTGGCTATGACATGACACCCGAAGCGGCGTTAGCCAAGCTTCACTTCTTGCTCAGTCAGTCATTACCCTTTGAAACCTTGCGAACTTGGGTGCAAAAAGATTTACGTGGTGAGCTCAGCTATTATTAGCGTGTGAACAGAAGTGACAGTGAGCGCTATTGTGACGATTACGCCGGCCGAACGCCGGCGTTTACGCTTTAGCGAGGACACGTTCAGCAAACCATATCCCACAAGGCGTGCCGCCCAATCTATTCTCTATTCGATCAGCATTGGGGCTGATTGGGTTAGCACTAGTGCTTGGTCTCAATATCGATGCGCTGCCCATCTTGACCAGCAAATTCACGCTTGAGCTCGGCTTTTGATTTCCAAGTCACCTGACCCCCTTTCGCGACCGTCATATGTTGAGGCTGGCTGTTATGACGTGATTGGTAAAGCATAACGGCTTGCAAGGCTTGATCGCGTTGTGCTTGATTAAGGCTGGTACCATCAGGCCATTTACCGGTTTCTACCGCGTAACACAAACGATCGTATATTTCAGGCGTCATTACTTTTAAGATTTGTTCTATCTCCATGATTACCTCTGTGTGGTCCGGGTCCGACTATTATGCCTGATCTTGGTCGGTAGACGGCATGTTTAGCACAGTGCGCTTTATCACGCTTTTACGCATCAACTACACTCAAAGATAACGTATACTCGACGTAGTTGACTCAGAATACGACAAATAATGAATTTACGATTACTTACTCGCTACGTTTATCGTCTCGGTCTTGTCACGAGTTTACTGCTACTCGTCGGCTGCGATGGACAACCGACCACCAATCAAGTGTGTGAAACGCACCCCGAATTATGCGAAGGGCTAAACATTGGCGACGGACAATGCCGATTTGAGCGCTCGGACCTGATTTTCGATCGTTTGGCGGTTGACCAAAAACCAACCGATCTCAATAAACTCACTGAGCTCAAGCAAACAAAGGCTTACTTGCGCTGTATGGAGCTGGTAGCTGAAATTGAGCCTACCACACTCAAACAACGCAAAACCAAGCGTACGGAGGCGGTCTACCATGCTTATGATGCGATTGCTCGTTTGGAAGATGAACTGGAAGCCTCTTATCAACCACCGGTTATTTACTACCGTTGGTCTCAGGGTGACAACGGCGCCCTACCGCAGTTTTTAAAGCTTGAAGGCACTCCCCACCTGGAAACGCCCCAGTTACAACTTGGTCTGGCGACCTATTATGTCTCACGGGATAAAGCTAAAACCGTAGAGATTTTATTGCACGCGTTGGAGCTGTACGACGGCCGCGATCTCACCGTAAAGCAAGACGTGATTCCAGAGGTGATTAAATCACTCGCCACTACCAACCACGCGCTTAAACGCTTTGAACATGCGTATTTGTGGGCGAAAGTGGGGCAAAGTTACAATCTTCCCATTGCCAACAGTGATCGTTTGTCTCTACTTTATACACTGAGCGAACAACAGGAGACGTCACTGCAGCGATTGGCATTTGAAATATCAGCCGCGATCGACGATGGCAATTTTCAAGCGTCATTACTCGCACCCATTACTCAGTAAAGGTAACCACCCAGTAAAAGGCAACGCTCAATCAAAGGTAAACCGGTCACGTCAAACTTGTCGTACCAGTTTGCCTTTCGCAATTGCCTTTCTGCTTCTACGCTATCAAGTACCAGTTGTTGCGCCATGTCTGATTGTTCTTTATCTACGGTTGATCAAAGACAACACAGGCATGGCCGTAAGGACGCCAAATGTTTAGGCGATGTAAAAAAAATCCGTACTTTTTTTTGATTTTAAACAATTTTGGCGGCGATTACCCTTGCATGGCGGGGTTCTATTCTGTAATTTTACTACCAGTTTAATCTCACTAGAAATTAAGTTGTGGAGCAACATAATGACTATCAAAGTAGGTATTAACGGTTTTGGCCGTATCGGCCGTTTCGTATTTCGTGCGGCAGTAGAACGTAACGACATCGACGTGGTAGCAATCAACGATCTTATCGACGTTGAATACATGGCTTATATGCTGAAATACGATTCAACTCACGGCCGTTTCAACGGCACCGTTGAAGTTGAAGGTGGTAACCTGATCGTTAACGGCAAAACCGTACGCGTAACAGCAGAACGTAACCCAACAGACCTTAAGTGGGATGAAGTGGGTGTTGACGTTGTTGCTGAAGCGACCGGTATCTTCCTAACTGACGAAACAGCGCGTCAACACATCCAAGCGGGTGCGAAGAAAGTTGTTCTAACTGGTCCATCAAAAGACGCAACGCCAATGTTCGTTATGGGTGTTAACCACAGCGATTACGCGGGTCAAGATATCGTTTCTAACGCATCTTGCACCACTAACTGCCTAGCGCCTGTCGCGAAAGTACTGAACGACAAGTTCGGTATCGTATCTGGCCTGATGACCACTGTTCACGCAACCACTGCGACTCAGAAAACCGTTGACGGTCCTTCTGCGAAAGACTGGCGCGGCGGCCGTGGTGCATCTCAGAACATCATCCCATCTTCAACAGGTGCAGCCAAAGCGGTTGGTAAAGTACTGCCAGAGCTTAATGGTAAACTGACTGGTATGGCGTTCCGCGTGCCAACTGCCAACGTTTCAGTGGTTGACTTGACTGTTAACCTTGAAAAAGCAGCGTCTTATGACCAAATCTGTGCGGCAATGAAAGAAGCGTCTGAAGGCGAGCTGAAAGGCGTACTGGGTTACACTGAAGATGCAGTTGTTTCTCAAGACTTCATCGGCGAAGTACAAACTTCAGTATTCGATGCTAAAGCAGGTATCGCGCTGACTGACAACTTCGTGAAAGTGGTTTCTTGGTACGACAACGAAATCGGCTACTCAAACAAAGTACTTGACCTAGTTGCACACATCTCTAAGTAAGTAGCAATTACAATAGTATCGATAAAGGCGGCCCAGAGCCGCCTTTTGTGTATCTGGCGCCTATCCAATGAGCCGGTTTTTGTTCGTAGACACTCCCCGAAGAGGTTTAAGCTATGTCCATGTCTTTGCTTTTTGAACGTCAACTCTCCGCCTCGGTCGATTTATGCTATCGGCAATCGGTCCCGATTCTTCGCGTGAGTCACCCATCGTGCGCCGCCACCATCAGTCTTTTCGGCGGCCACTTACTCTCCTTTGCGCCTACAGGTGAATCCTCACTGGTTTGGATGAGTCGCAACGCCGTCTACGATGCGCAAACACCATTACGAGGCGGCGTCCCTATTTGTTGGCCTTGGTTTGGACAATCGGGCTCTCCTTCGCATGGCTTTGCGCGTCGACAGATGTGGCAATTGGCGCAGGTTGACGAGCAACCGGATGGCGTGATTGTGCAACTGAAGCTGTCTGAATCTGCCCAGTCAATGGCACTCTGGCCCCATCGTTTTGAAGCAACCGTCACTTTCACCCTGACACAAAAAGCCACGATTTCCCTCGCCGTCACCAATACCGATCAGCATGATTGGACGATGGGCGGCGCGTTACACAGCTATCTGACCGTCGCGGACAGCGAGCAGGCTTATGTAGACGGGGTTGGTAATCAGTACCTCGATAATTTCAGTGCCGGTGCGGCTCAACCCGCTCCGGGAAAGGTCACGTTTGAAAGCCCTGTTGATCGCATTTATACCGGGGCGCGCGATACACTGTCACTCACTGATCCGGCCGGTAACCGTCGCGTTTATGTCACCAACCAAGGCGCGACCAGCGCGGTGATATGGAATCCTGGACAAGCTGCCTCAGTACAAATGGCAGACATGGATGACGATGGCTATCAACATTTTGTTTGCATTGAGGCTGCGCTTGAAACCCCTGACACTGTCGTATCACCAGGGCAAACCTACACCCTGGCTACAACGCTATGCGATGAAAAAGCGCGATGCTAAAAAAAGCGGCCACCTGGTGTCAGGTGGCCGCTTTGTTATATAAAAACTTGGTGACATAAAAGGTTGGTTACATAAAGGCGTTGCTATATAAAGATTGTGCTAGATAAAAACATAGTTGACACCGAGATAGCCGGAAGCGGCGGTAGATTGATCTACCATCGGGCTGTTCGCTATTTCATCATCGAGGTTGGTATAGCGCACACCACCAAGCAGTTGGATGCGCTCGGTCAGCATCAGGTAGCCACTGGCGCCCACAAAGTAATGGCCCGCAGAGCCTGGCTCATACGCCTCAATGCCTGAAACACGCGATGCTTCAGTGGCGCTGACCCCATAAAGGTGCTTATTTAATTCATGACTATTGTAGGCATACCCTACTTCCGGAGAGACGCCCCAACGCGGGTGATTAAATCCATATTTCCAACTCACTTCGCCGTATACCCCGTCCCTATCCTGGGTCACGCCTTCGCCAACAGCCGCCTGAAAACGTCCAATAGGTGAATGGTATTGGTAGGCCAGCGCTGCCACAATCGATGCATCGCGCTTGTCGAGCTGGCTCAATTGCGGATCGTCGGTATCTGCAGGATCGAAACGACGAGGGTCATAGGTCGCTGATACGACGAGATTGTGTGTCGAGTCTTTTGGTGCCAGACGTGCGCCGGCAGTGAGACCGCGAAAGTAAAAGTGGTCGGTATCAAGGTTGACTGTCGGTACCACAAGTGGGTCGGTATCCGTGTCTTTGTACACTTGGGGGGAAAACGCGCCGATCACCCCTGCTGATACCCGCGTGTCTGCATAAACATTGCCGGCAGTCAGTGCCAACGCACACACTACCCAAGCCGTTTCTCTTGCTATATTCATCATCCTTTCCTTTATTGTTTAACGGCTGGCCAATGTAAGCCCAGTCCCCCTAGCTGGCAAAATGATCACCACCAGCATATCTCACTAGCTTGAACACCCGCTGTCAATATATTGGCAAGACAGGCATACAAATCACTCAACAAAAATTATCGAAAAAACAAACAATTCTTTCACGCAAGATCGAGCAATACGGTCTAACCTTATAAAAAGGAAAGGGAACATCCAGCCAACTTTGCGCCTTTTCTTTTCGAGTTATCAGACGATTTAGGGGGCAAGACCATGACTATTTTTGATCACTATCGTCAGCGCTACGAAGAAGCGAAAGACGAAGAAATGAGCCTTCAAGCATTCTTGGATCTATGCCGAGATGATCGCGGCGCGTATGCCAATGCCGCCGAACGTTTGCTGATGGCGATTGGCGAACCGGAAAAGGTTGATACTTCGCTCGACCCTCGGCTCAGCCGACTTTTCTCTAACCGTGTCATTTCACGTTACCCAACGTTCAAAGACTTTTATGGTATGGAAGATTCGATCGAGCAAATCGTCTCATACCTTAAACATGCCGCTCAAGGCTTAGAAGAGCGCAAACAAATTCTTTACTTACTGGGCCCTGTCGGTGGGGGGAAATCGTCATTGGCCGAGAAGCTAAAAAGCTTGATGCAGCAGATGCCGATTTATGTATTAACCGCCAATGGCGAACGTAGCCCAGTGAATGATCACCCATTTTGCCTGTTTGATGCGGCTGAAGATGGCCACCTACTCGAACAAGAATATGGCATTCCACAACGCTACGTTCAACATATTATGTCGCCTTGGGCCGCTAAGCGATTAAAAGAATTTGGCGGCGATATCAGCCAATTTAAAGTGGTTAAGCTCCGTCCCTCTATTCTCAATCAAGTTGGTGTTGCCAAAACGGAGCCAGGCGATGAAAACAACCAGGATATCTCTGCCTTGGTTGGTAAAGTGGATATTCGCCAACTTGAACATTATTCACAAGATGATCCTGATGCCTATTCCTACTCCGGTGCGCTTTGCCGGGCTAACCAAGGCATGATGGAGTTTGTCGAGATGTTTAAAGCACCGATTAAAGTGCTTCATCCCCTACTCACGGCAACGCAAGAAGGTAACTACAACGGTACGGAAGGGCTTTCGGCATTGCCATTTGACGGCATCATTTTGGCCCACTCAAATGAATCCGAATGGCAGTCATTCCGCAATAACAAAAATAACGAGGCCTTCCTCGACCGGGTTTACATTGTCAAAGTACCCTATTGTTTGCGAATTTCGGATGAAATCCATATTTACGACAAATTGTTGGCGACCAGTGAATTACGCCATGCGCCTTGCTCGCCAAGCACACTCGATATTCTGGCGCGCTTTACGGTATTGTCGCGCTTGAAAGATCCTGAAAACTCAAGCATTTATTCGAAGATGCGTGTGTATGATGGGGAAACACTCAAAGATACCGATCCAAAAGCCAAGTCTTACCAAGAATACCGAGATTTTGCTGGGGTCGATGAGGGTATGGATGGACTATCAACCCGTTTTGCCTTCAAGATTTTGTCACGTGTTTTCAACTTTGATCACGCCGAGGTCGCGGCTAACCCAGTGCATTTGTTCTATGTCCTGGAGCAGCAAATCGAGCGGGAGCAATTCCCACAAGAGGTCGCCGAGCGCTATTTAGAGCACTTGAAGGGCTACCTAATTCCTAAATATATCGAGTTTATTGGCAAAGAGATCCAAACCGCCTATCTCGAGTCTTACTCTGAGTACGGCCAGAATATTTTTGACCGCTATGTCACGTATGCCGATTTCTGGATTCAAGATCAAGAATTCCGCGACCCAGATACTGGTCAGCTGTTTGATCGTTCAGCGCTTAATGGCGAGTTGGAGAAAATCGAAAAGCCAGCGGGTATCAGTAACCCGAAAGATTTCCGTAACGAAATCGTTAACTTTGTGCTCCGTGCCCGAGCGAATAATGAAGGCAAGAATCCGGCGTGGACCAGTTATGAGAAGCTGAAAACCGTGATTGAGAAAAAGATGTTCTCCAATACGGAAGATCTGCTGCCGGTGATTTCGTTCAATACTAAGACCTCAAGCGACGAGCAGAAAAAACACGACGAATTTGTCGCCCGAATGATGGAAAAAGGCTATACCCGCAAGCAAGTTCGCTTGCTCGCCGAATGGTATTTGCGCGTGCGTAAATCGTCGTAGCCTACGGGTTGACGCAGATGACGGGAGAAAGTTATGGCGCATTTTATTGATCGTCGTCTCAATGGCAAAAACAAAAGCACTGTCAACCGGCAGCGCTTTCTACGCCGCCACAAGCGGCAGATAAAAGAGTCCATTGCCGACGCCGTCAACAATCGCTCGATCACCGATATCGAAAGTGGTGAGGACATTTCGATTCCATCACGCGACATCCGTGAACCCACGTTTCACCAAGGCAAAGGGGGACAGCGGGAGGCTGTCCACCCGGGTAATGACCAATTTAGTCCTGGCGATCGTATCGCTCGCCCACAGGGTGGCGAAGGCGGCGGTGCCGGTGAAGGGCAAGCCAGTCCTGATGGTGAGGGACAAGACGAGTTTGTTTTCCAAATTTCGAAAGACGAATATTTGGATCTGTTGTTCGAAGATCTCGAACTACCGAATCTAAAAAAGAACCAGATGGCGAAAATGGTGGAGTACAAAACACACCGCTCTGGGTATACCTCAAACGGCGTGCCTTCCAATATCGCTATCGTCCGTTCTTTACAAAATTCGCTTGCGAGACGAACGGCGATGTCAGCCGGAAAACGCCGCGAGCTCGCTGAACTTGAACAAGCACTCGGACAGATTCAACGTGCTGAGCCTGCTCAACCGTTAGAGGAAAAACGCCTCGAGGAAGAAATCGCGGCACTCAAAAACAAACTTGCTGCCGTGCCGTTTATCGACACCTTCGATTTACGCTACAAAAACTACGAGAAGCGACCTCAGCCAAATAGTCGGGCGGTGATGTTTTGCTTAATGGATGTGTCTGGTTCGATGGACCAAGCCACCAAAGATATTGCTAAGCGTTTTTATATTCTGCTGTATCTGTTTCTCTCACGGACTTATAAAAATGTCGAGGTGGTATTTATTCGCCATCACACACAGGCGAAAGAAGTCGACGAACATGAGTTCTTTTATTCGCAAGAAACCGGCGGCACCATTGTGTCTAGCGCCCTGCGACTGATGGATGACATCATCAAAGACAGGTACAACCCGACAGAATGGAATATTTACGCCGCTCAAGCCTCAGATGGCGATAACTGGGCTGACGACTCACCGGGCTGTCGCGAGTTGTTGCAAAAAACGCTGTTACCGGTGAGCCGCTATTACGCCTATATTGAAATAACACGTCGTGCGCACCAAACACTGTGGCGTGAGTATCAGTCACTCGCCGAAAGCCATGACAATTTTGCTATGCAGAACATTCGCTCCGCGGAAGAGATTTTCCCCGTATTTCGCGAATTGTTTAAGCGTCAGGTCGAAGCCTGACGCCATACCGGCATAGACGCATTTTATCAGGGAGGCATGGTATGGCTGTCACCAAAGGTAAACACAAGACTCCACTCCACGATGGGCCGGATTGGACCTTTGACCTGCTTGAGCAGTATCACAAGGAAATTAAACGGGTTGCCGAACACTATAAGCTCGACACCTATCCCAATCAAATCGAAATCATCGCCGCCGAGCAGATGATGGATGCTTACTCCAGTGTGGGAATGCCCATCAACTATAACCACTGGTCATTCGGCAAAAAATTTATTGAAACCGAGCGCAACTATAAGCATGGGTACATGGGGTTGGCGTACGAGATTGTGATCAACTCGGACCCGTGTATTGCCTACCTTATGGAAGAAAACACCATCACCATGCAAGCGCTAGTCATGGCGCATGCCTGTTATGGTCATAACTCTTTCTTTAAAGGCAACTATCTGTTCCAAACCTGGACCGATGCCGGCTCGATCATTGATTACCTGCTGTTCGCCAAACACTACATTAGCGAGTGTGAAGAAAAGTACGGCCTCGCGGAAGTCGAAAACCTGATCGACTCCTGCCACGCGCTGATGAACTATGGCGTCGACAGGTATAAACGTCCGCAAAAGATCTCACTTGCCGAGGAAAAAGCACGCCAGAAAGCACGAGAAGATTATCTGCAAACCCAAGTTAACGAACTGTGGCGGACCATCCCAGGCGGGAAAAAAGAGCAGGAGGCAGAAACGCGCCGTTTTCCATCAGAGCCACAAGAAAACCTGCTGTACTTTTTTGAGAAACATTCCCCACTCCTAGAGCCTTGGCAGCGTGAGATTGTGCGGATCGTCCGTAAAGTGAGCCAATATTTTTATCCGCAAAAACAAACGCAAGTGATGAACGAAGGTTGGGCGACCTTCTGGCATTACACTATTCTTAACCACCTTTATGATGAAGGTTTGGTCACGGATAGCTTTATTATGGAGTTTTTACATAGCCATACCAATGTGGTCGCGCAGCCGCCCTACAATAGTCAGTTTTATTCCGGCATTAATCCCTACGCGCTCGGGTTTGCGATGTTTCAGGACATTCGCCGCATGTGCGAAGCGCCAACCGATGAGGATAAATACTGGTTCCCTGACATTGCCGGCAAAGACTGGCTCGAAACCGTACACTTTGCGATGGCGAACTTTAAAGATGAAAGTTTCATCAGCCAGTTTCTATCGCCCAAAGTGATGCGGGATATGAAGTTTTTCGCCGTCAATGACGACGATCGGCAAAGTTATATTGAAGTCACCAGCATTCATAATGAACAAGGGTATCGTCAGCTACGCGAAGACTTATCAGCACAATATAACCTGAGTAATCGCGAGCCAAACATTCAAGTCTTTGATGTCGATTTGCGCGGTAATCGCTCACTCACACTGAGGTATGTGCCGCATAACCGTATTCCGCTTGCCAACTCTCATGAAGAAGTGTTGAAGCATGTTCACCGACTCTGGGGGTTTGAAGTGGTTTTGGAAGAAGAAACCAGCGAAGGACGTGGAAAAATTCTTAGTAGTTGTCCCAAGCGTCCCCAGTTTGATCCTGATATGTTAATGGGTAGCCATTAGGAACAGCCCTCACCCTGAGGGGACATCCACCGCCATTAAAAAAGCCGCCCTGATGCTTTCATCACGGCGGCTTTTGTTATGTTCGCTCAGGTTTGTGCGTCTTTACGCTCAGGTTTATATGCCTTTACGCCAAGCTCTATGCTTCTTCTTCAGCCATGTGAGAAGCAATGGTCTCACGATTACTAAACCATAAGCCTCCGCACTCACGTCCGTATTGTTTTACCCGGTCACCGATGGCTGGATGTTGGTTATTGGCCACCATTTGGCGTAGATCACTATAAAAGCTCAGCGCATTTTCACAGGCACGGCGGTCCATAAAGTAATACCCCCCCACGCGTGAATAAATTTGGCGCATACCATTAATCGTCAACACATAGACTTTATTGCCAGAGAAGTGCGCCATGCCTTGGAACAAGCGATAATCGAAATGATTAAACGCGCGGCCCATACAAATACGCTCACACAGCTCAGGATCCTGCTTACCGTATTTGTCCTGGATTTTTTTGACGTCTTTCAGAACTTCGCTTTTCTCATCAATCAGATCTAAGAACTGTTCAAAACGCTCGCACCCAAGCACTTGTTGGCAGCGCTTAATAACCAAATCAATTAGGTCCAAGCAGTCTTGCGGGCGATTTTTAGCCGCATAACGCATATAGACACCGCTAATGTCTGTCCGCGCCGCAAGTAAATCCTCGAGAACCCCATGCACGTCCTGCCCTTCCAGAGTCACCAGCGTATCAAGAATACTGAGCCCCGACGTTCGCATGTAATCATTGACCCGAGTAGGTTTGCCATGTTGAATGGTTAACCAACCATCGCGGGCGAGGCGCTGAAGCACCTCCCGTAACGTGGTGCGCGTCACGCCAATGAGTTCAGACAATTCACGCTCTGCGGGTAAAATAGAGCCCTTTGGGAAGTGATTGTTCCAAATACTTTCAATTATATATTTTTCAGCAAATGTTGCTGGGCTATCCGCCTTTATAACCATTGAATCTAAATTCCAATTTGCTTCTTGCTCTGATTAATAAGTCATCATACCACTAGTCATGAGCTGCAGAAACAGCTCTGTGATATCGCCACCAATCACGTGACATCTGCTATCTTTTTGTACCAGATCAATGAAAATTTGGGCATAAGTCGCAAAACTACGCCATACAAGATGTAACAAAATATGTCTAAGGCAAACTGGCGCACACTTACTGTCTAACAAGGCTATCCTTCGTTGCTCTGAACGGGTAACTCATACCGGTAGCCGTACCGTCACTTTTAACTGTCACCCTCTCGCGTGCGAGCTTATGGGTTCACCACACTAAGCGATGTAGCACGTAACTCGCCCATCCGTGCGCGTTAAGAGACAAGATAACAATGAGACTATCATTATGGCTAAGACCATTACGCTCAGCACCGCGTTTTTAAAGAACTTTCTCGGCAAAGCCCCTGATTGGTACAAGCTGGCCATTGTTGGCTTTTTAATTATTAATCCGATCGTTTTCTCGGTTAACCCTTTCATTGCCGGTTGGCTACTGGTGGTCGAGTTTATTTTTACTTTGGCCATGGCGTTAAAATGCTACCCACTTCAGCCTGGCGGGCTATTGGCGATTGAAGCGGTCGCGATAGGGATGACCAGCCCAGATCAAGTCAAACACGAGCTGGTAGCCAACGTAGAAGTTCTGCTGCTGCTCGTTTTTATGGTCGCCGGCATTTACTTCATGAAGCAGTTATTGCTTTTTATTTTCACCAAAATACTATTGGGCATTCGCTCTAAAATTGCCCTTTCATTAGCATTTTGCAGCGCGGCAGCGGCCCTTTCGGCTTTTCTTGATGCCTTAACCGTGATCGCGGTGGTGATCAGTGTCGCCGTCGGCTTTTACTCTATTTATCACCGCGTTGCCTCGGGGAAGGAGCTTGGTGCCGCCCATGACCACACCTCAGATGACAGCTTAAGTGATGAGCTTAGCCGCAACGATCTGGAGAATTATCGTGCCTTCTTACGCAGTCTATTGATGCATGCCGGGGTGGGCACTGCACTCGGGGGCGTGATGACGATGGTCGGTGAGCCGCAAAACCTGATTATTGCCGATCAAGCTGGCTGGCATTTTGGTGAATTTATCCTACGCATGGCACCGGTGACCCTGCCCGTTTTCTTTGCTGGTTTGTTAACCTGTATAATCGTTGAAAAGTTTGGCTGGTTTGGATACGGGGCAAAATTGCCGAATAACGTGCTAAACATATTGGTCGAGTACGATAAAGTACAACGCGCAAAACGCACGCCACAAGATGTGGCCAAACTCGTGGTTCAAGCGTTGATCGCCGTTTGGTTGATTGCCGCCCTTGCCCTTCACTTAGCCGCAGTCGGCTTGATTGGTCTCAGTATTATCATTTTGGCAACCTCGTTTACCGGGGTAATCGATGAACACCATATCGGCAAAGCGTTTGAAGAGGCACTCCCTTTCACTGCGCTATTGGCGGTCTTTTTCTCAATAGTCGCAGTGATTATTGACCAGCACTTGTTTGCACCGGTGATTGATCTGGTGCTGTCATTGGAAGGCCATTTGCAACTTACCATGTTTTATGTAGCAAACGGCTTGCTGTCCATGGTGTCTGATAATGTCTTTGTGGGGACCGTCTACATCAATGAGGTGAAAACAGCGCTCCTCAATGGGGTCATTGATCGCGAGCAGTTTGATATGTTGGCGGTCGCTATCAATACAGGGACTAACTTGCCGTCCGTTGCGACCCCTAATGGTCAAGCTGCGTTTTTGTTCTTGCTTACTTCGACGCTGGCTCCCTTGCTACGCCTGTCATACGGGCGCATGGTGTATATGGCGCTGCCCTATACCATTGTGATGGGCTTATTAGGCGTGATGGGTATCGAGTTCTTTTTGGTGCCGGCAACCGAGTGGATGCTACACCAAGGCTGGATATCTGAAACCATCCATATGACCCAACAAGCCTTACCGAGTGCGCACTAACGCACTTCTACCATTGACCTGAGGCTCAACAAACGATTGAATAGCAAGGCTCTCAGTGTAGAGCCTTGTTTTTTATCAGGAGTGAGTTATGTGGCGCGCCTTAAATCAATTTTCTCGCAGCCGAGCGTCCTGGCTGTTGTTGCTTCTCTGTGTGGTTGGCCTCGAAGCAACCGCGCTGTATTTCCAACATGGCCAAGGACTTGCGCCCTGTGTGATGTGTATTTATGAACGTGTCGCCTTATTTGGTGTGGGCACGGCAGCGTTACTCGGACTGATTGCTCCCGATGAGCCCTTTTGGCGCACCCTAGGGTTGCTGGCCTATGGCATCACCGCCGCTTGGGGACTAAAGCTTTCATTAGAGCATGTCAGTTATCAATTCCCCGATCCTAACCAACTCTTTGGCCCGACCTGTGATGTGGCGGTAAACTTCCCTTCTTGGGCCCCTTTAAACCAGTGGCTGCCTCAGGTGTTTGAAGCGTCTGGAGATTGCAGTAAAGTGGTCTGGCAATGGTTAGGTTGGTCCATGCCACAATGGCTGGTGGGCATCTTCTCGGCTATGCTCGTGATCTGGGGGCTGGTGGTTATCGCCCAGTTTATCGGTCGCCCACCGCGTCGGATTTTTTCTTAATAACACGCGGCTATGCGCTAAGCACTAGGCACTAGGCACTAGGCACTAGGCACCAAGATAACCGGATAAAAAAAGAAAACGCCGATTTACTCGGCGCTTTGCATGAGTTGATGGTCGCTTACTGAATGACACAACTGACGTATTAACGGCCGATCTGCGGCGCTAAATACCCCGGGGTCAAGCCGCTGGGGGTCGCTCCAGTACACGGCCTGATGCTGTTTCAACGTTAATGGCGTATCCAGGATCTCGCACCAATAGCTGCACAGTAAAATCACCTTGTCACCATAATCGTATTCGGTTTCGACGATGGGTGCGCCGACGTTGATTTCAACGCCGAACTCTTCAAGCCACTCACGCTTAAGTGCCTGCTGGTCGGTCTCGCCTTGCTCGACTTTGCCGCCAGGAAATTCCCACCAGCTGATAAACTGCGAATCTGGCTGTCGTTGCGCCACTAACACGTGGTGACTGTGCGTGGCCACACCGGCCACTACCCGAATTGCAGTCGTCTGCGCTGCTGATATCATCCGATTAACGCCCGCAGCATTTTTTAAACTTAGCGCCACTACCGCACGGGCAGGCATCATTACGGCCAACCGATTTAAACGGATTCACCTGATGCGCGCCGTGCGTTCCTTGTTGTGCTTCATCGGCCGCTTTCGCGACTTCTTGGATCATAAGATCTAATTGCTCAACATATTGGCCAGGCTCAACATCAATCCCTACCTCTTTCATTTGCGCTAAGGTACCGGCCTCGTCATGCAGTAGCAGCATAGTGGTCACTAATGCGGAAAGCATGCGGCGGCTACCATCATTGAGTGTGACATCATGCCAATGCGGCTCAATATGGGGCCATACGGCAAGAAACCCTTCTGAAAAGGCTTGTGCGAGCTCGCCGCGCATCGCAATCATTAACGCGCCAGGCAAGGTGTAATCATTACGCATCAACGCATGATATTGCTGCTCCAGGTGCGCGAGTATGGCCTGCTTGTCCTTGTCATTAAGCGCCACGACTTCATCGTCTTCAACCCCGGCAGTCACTAACACCGACAACCAAGTATCTGGGTCCATCGGCACAGGACAAATGTTGGCAGCCAGCAGCGCCCCTTCAACAAAACTGGCCGGCATGCCGTCCCAGTCATCAGAGAGTGTCATAAGTGTTGACATAAGGTTTCCTATTTTATGAATTCTGTTTGCGCACGCGCGTTATCGAGCGCTCTGGCTATCTCATCAGCGCGATTAAGGACGCGAATAACCTTAAAGCACGCGTCAGCCTGCGGATAATACTGACGCAAATACTTAAACCATTGCTTAATACGGTTAGGGAAATACACCGCCTTGTCTCCTTGGCGCTCCTGTGCGCTATAGCGCACTAACAAGGCCAACACCGCAGGCCAATCCATGGGCTCAACATTGTCACGAATATGTTGACCCAAGTTGGGCATATTTAGCGCGCCACGGCAGACCATTAATGTGTCACAGCCTGTGAGTGCTTGGCACTTAAGCGCGTCATCCCGTCCCCAAATATCACCGTTTGCCGTTACAGGGATCGCAAACTGTTGGTTAATCTCCGCAATTAAATCCCAACGAATCGTCCCTGCCTTGTAACCGTCGCGCTTGGTACGGCCATGGACCACCAGCTCGTCGGCTCCCGCATCATTAACCGCTTGGGCAATGTCTAAATAGTCATCCAGATCATTGAATCCTAAACGCACTTTTGCACTCACCGTATGTTCAGGTGCGACGCTTTCACGCACCGCTTTCACCACCTCGTAGATATGCTCAGGCGTCTTTAATAACGCTGCGCCGCCGCGGTTGCCATTCACCGTTTTAGAGGGGCAACCAAAGTTAATGTCGATCCCTTGCGACCCTAACTGAATCGCGTGCTGCGCGTTACTGGCCATCGCATCAACATCTTGCCCCAGTAGTTGGACCCTAACCGGCGTCCCCGCATCGGTAAAGCCACCTTGATGTAACTCAGGGCAGAAACGATAAAAGACTTTTTCCGGTAAACGCTGATCCACCACACGCACAAACTCGGTCACGCAGAGATCATAGTGATTAATCTCAGTCAGTAGCTTGCGCATTAAGGGATCAAGTACGCCTTCCATGGGGCCTAATACAATGCGTGGTGATTGATAATTTGTTTGACTCATGCCGTACCTTTACCGTTAAGGCGCGCTATTTTGCCAGCTTTTCCTCCAAATCGCAGCACACAAAAAAAGCCAGTCATCTTTTGACTGGCTTTCATATGGTTAGCGAGTATCACTCACGCTTAGCCTTCTTGTTTGGCCGCCTTAACCATGGCTTCTAGCTGTGAATAGGGTAGATAGCCAGGTGCAACTTGATCGCCAATAATCATCGCTGGTGTACCACGCAACCCAAGCTCCATGAAGGCGCGGTAGTTGTCAGCTACCGCTTCTCCGGTTCGCTCTTTGCCCGCAAGCAGTGATTCGGTATCGGTTTTTTGCGCTATTTTCTCTAAAGAACGAGCATCATGCATACCGCGCTTTTTCATCAATAATTCATGAACCTGCGCAAAGGCCTCAGGTTTTTCCAGCCACACATTCATCGCATACACGGCAGAGTTGGTATCAAGCGATTCGATATTCTGCTGTTTTAGCGGCACGGCAATATTAATCACCTTCACATCGTCGTGGGCGGCAACCAGTTTCTGTAGCTCGTCTTCAAGCTTTTTACAGTATGGACAGTTGTAGTCCATAAAGTTAATGACGGTGACCGTCGGATCCTCCGCGCCAATCCAGCTATGAGTCTCAGACTCAAACCAGTCTCGGCGCGCGGCGAGGTTTTGTTTTAATGTCTTTTGCTGCTCAACATATTTTTGCAAGCTTTGGTTAAGATTCGCAATCAGCGCAGGATTCGCTTCGAGCAAATCGACGATTTCATCCAGCTGTGTTTGCTCCGTATCAGATAGCGTATTAGCACTCACCGGAAAAGCCAGCATAAGAAGCACCAGCCAAGGTGCAAAAAAACGAGATAGGGACATTCGGTTTCCTTTTTTAACGTTTATCGTCATCACAACATTCTTAACCATAGGCCTACCGGTGAGGTAAAACCTGTTGTTATCGCGGTAATTTTTCCTTGCTCAACCACCATTACCGTCGGCGTCACTTTCACTGACAATCGACGTGAGAGTTGTCCATCTGGATCATTGACGACCGAAAAATCGTAACCATGATGAGCAAGGTATCCATTTACTTTTTTCGTTGAGCCCGAGCGTAACGCGATCGAGACCACCTGCGCATGATCACTCAACCAGTCTACCGAGGGAGTCACAAAACGGCACACACTGCACCAACTCGCCCACACATAAATAAGCACGGGTTCGTGCTGCGACATGGCGAGCAAATCCTGTTGGCGGCCATCCAGCAAGCGGACCGTGTCCACAGGAAACTGACTGGTGTCGATATCACGGCTTCGCCACCAATCGACGGCAGTGCTAGATATCAGCACAAACACAATGAGCCAGCACACGTCACGCGCACCACGTTTGACCCGCTCACGCCACGATCGTTTCATTTTACTGCTCGTCATGGTGTTTTTGCCTGCTCAAGCGCGCTCATGACGGCCTTATCGGTCAAAATAACCGGCAGTGCAATGCCGTTTGGTGCCCCCGGACCATAAACAATATTAAACGGCACACCATAGCGCTGGTACTTTTGTAAATATTGCGTCACACGTTCACTGGGCCGGGTCCAGTCACCTTGCATTGCTACCACATTAGACGCGGTAATGGCATCATAAACGGGCGATTGCAATATCACACCCACTTTGTTGGCATGACAGGTAATACACCAATCCGCGGTGACATCGACAAACACCAGCTTGCCCTGGTCCACCGCTTGAGCGATCGCAGCTTCATCCAGCGCCACCCAATCCGGATCCGAGTTCATCGGCGTTGCCCAACGGTCTGCCGTTAAGGAGGCGCCAACAATCGCTAATACCATAACGGCCAATAGTCCAGCTGCGCCTTTAATCGCGGCAAGCTTACCAAGGGTACGATATGTCAGCCACACACTGGTAGCAAGCAACAGTGCCCCCACTGCGATAGCGCCAACACCGCCCAGATAAGGCATCCACAGCCAGAATAGCCACACCGTGGTAGCAACCAGCAAGAGCGCAAATACCCGTTTCACGTGATTCATCCACGGACCCGGTTTAGGCAGCGTGCGAGTTAATCCAGGGAAAACCGCCACAAGCAACCACGGCAGCGCCATCCCGACCGCCAGCGCGGTAAAAATCAGCCAGAGCGCGGTCAAGGATCCCCCCAATGCATATGCCACTGCTGTACCTAAAAAAGGTGCCGAGCATGGCGTGGCCAGTAAGGTGGCAAATACCCCTTGGACAAAGTGGCCGCTTGTTGTGTGGCCACCGCGTGTCGCAAGCCAAGTTTGCCAGCTTGATGGCAAATCAATACGCAGCACATCAAACAAGCTCAGCGCGAATAGCCAAATGACCAGCGTCATGACGCCGATAAAGATTGGACTTTGAAACTGGACACCCCAACCCACGGCTTGCCCCGTTAGCTTTAATGTCATCAGCAGCCCAGCTATCGCCCAAAACGACACCAGAATACCGGCAGCAGAGGCCAGGAACTGGCTACGAACCGCCCGACGGGTGGCATTCGGGTTAGCGACAATGCTGTTAAGTTTGAGTCCAAGTACAGGGAGCACACAGGGCATCACGTTCAAAATCAGCCCCCCCAAGAGGGCAATGCCACCAATCACCCAAACAGATAATCCGGCTTGCGACGCGACACTTCCGGCACGCACTGTGGTGCTATGCTCAGCCAGAAGCTGCTCATCAATAACAGTGACTTGAATCGGTTTATCGGTCAGCTTGGGGGTTTCTATCCAATTGGTGACATCAAAGGTCGCGGTCAGGGTGTCGCCATCACGGTGGAGACTGGGTACACCAAAGGTGTCATCAATAACCGCCTCGCCATCCACCAGCATATCTGGCTGTTGCCAAGCTTGGTTAGCAGTGACAGTGACGGCGAGCTGCTGCTTGTTAGCATCCCAGACCGCAGACTCAACCTGCACACTGGGTAGCGGCTTAGGCACCTGACTCATCGCTTGGTTGAACTGATACATCCGCTCACCATCAGCCTTCAGTGCGCTGGGCGTCACGTCGAGCGAGATGGGGTAGTCAGTAATCACGCACACACTGGTGCACGAGGACAAGCGCAAGGTGGCATCGAGCGACACCGGCTGTTGCCATGTATCAACCTTGAAGGTCAGTGGGAAAGTCACTTGCCCTTTGTAGCCCAACATGGTCAAGCCAAGTAACTCATGGCGCTCAGGTGCCGGCCAATGCCAGATAATATCATCCAAGTTTTGGCTATCGTTAATAATAAGCTCTGGGGCGACCCCGCCCTCGCCTGGCGAGCGCCAATAGGTTTTCCAATCGCCTTGTAAACGGACGGAAAGCAAGCCATCGAGGTGGTGAGTCTCTGGATTACCTTGACCAGTGAGCGCCAAACGTGCCTCAACGGGGGGGTGATCAGGGTTAGACAGCCAACCTGTATCGGGCGTATTTGCCAGTACAGAAGGGCTGAGTAACAGTAAATATAAAGACAAAAGCGGTAGTAAGACCAAAGCTTGCCATACGCTACTTGGTGTTACGCTGCGCCAATAGTGATTGATTCGAGTCATAAATCTGTTCCTTGTTGAAAATAAATACGCCATGGAAAGAAAAGGCGCTTTATTCTCGGAACACACAAAAGCAAAGATGCCGCCGTCGATACGTGGGTGGGTCATGCGTGGGTAATACCACCGCGAGGCTGACGGTTGCCATAACGGCAAGCAACACAATCAACCACCAAAGTGGAGAAGGCAGCCAATCTAGGGTCAGTACAGAAGGATGCATCAATTGCTCAGACAGAGAACATTTCTTGCCCACTGTATTGACCTCATCACCATGCTCTCCCAAGTTGCCAACTTGGCAGGCAGCTTGCGCCCCTGATTGCAGGCTAAGCTGATTTTGCAAGGCACACACTGCCAGAACCCATAACGCTATTGCGAGGGCCCAGCCAGCTTTAGAACGACACGTGTACCTTTGCATTCCACCTCCTGTCGAGTTGGCACTCATTATGCCCCACGCTCGAAAATAAACAATGGATTAGCCTTTATGCCAGGCAAACGGGAGGCTAACGGTTCGCATCCCTATCTTGGCCGCGTGGTGAGCTGAATATGATCTTCCCAGTCAATCACATCAATTTCATACACCACGCTGTCTTTGACCGAAATCCCCGCTTTGTGCATTGCCGCTTTTGATCCGGTGATCAGCGGGTGCCAATCAGGTAGCGGTTTATCTTCTGCCAACAAACGATAGGCACAAGTTTCTGGCAGCCAGTAAAACTCGTCGATTTTGTCGCGGGTAAGCTTCAAACAGGACTCTTCATACGAGAAACGATTAGGATAGTCTTTGCATGAGCAGGTTTTATCATCCAACAAACTGCAGGCAACGTTGGTATAGTAGAGTTCGTCAGTTTCTTCATCGATCAACTTATGCAAACAACAACGGCCACAACCGTCGCATAACGACTCCCACTCCTTATCGCTCATTTGCGCTAAGGTTTTTTGTTGCCAAAAGGGCGTGCTCATGATGCTGGCTCTCTTTTTATAATAAAACCGCGCGGAGCGGCAAGACATTGCGCCGCTGTTATAACCATCATAGCGATAAAGTGCAAGCAGACATTGGGATGGGTTGGAGAGTGTGCAGCCGAATGATAAAGTGCCCGCCCCTGCACATTGAGGAAGCCGACAATATGCCCACTGCATCGACATTTTCGTGCCGTCTAGGCTGTGGCGCCTGCTGCATCGCGCCTAGTATTTCATCTCCTATTCCGGGTATGCCTCATGGTAAACCTGCAGGCACTCGCTGTGTGCAGCTCGATGACAACAATTTATGCCAGCTTTTCGGTACGCCCGACCGCCCAGGCGTTTGCGCCGCATTTGACGCCGACCCGGATGTCTGTGGCGATCATTACCAACAAGCGCTCGACAACTTGATATATCTGGAAGCGGCGACATAAAAAAGCGCTACCTCACTACAAGCTAGCGCTTTCATCATATTGGCTTGTTTTTACCGTAGTACTAGCCTTTCTGTATTATTGGCGCTTTTCTGCAGAATTAGCTTTGGATACCCACAATCAGCCAAGGCGCATTGGCTTGGGACAAGTCACGCTCAAGATGCCAGATATCGGTAATATCCTCTTCAACACCCTCCACACGGTCACAATAACGGCCGGTGAATTTTAAGCTTAACTGTGCGCGATGGCTGTCGTGATCAGCACGGACAATCTCTGCATCGACGTACATCACTTCGGTATGTTGCTCAGTACCTAAGCGCGCGCGTTCTGCCGCTAAGTCGTTGTATAGCTCAGGCGTGACGTATTCTTGGATCTTTTCTAATTCATTGTGGTTCCATGCACCTTGCAAAATACGATAGTGCTCACGCGCACCACTTAAAAAACTTTGCATATCGAACTGTGGCGGAAAGTTAAACGGCACATCATTTTGCGTGTCGGCACCAAAACCACCTGTCGCAGCCCCGCTTGAGCTATCAGCCGCATGGTTTCGAAAGGCATTAGGTTGCTGATGATAATAACCTTTACTCTCACCCGCATAGGCTGGCCCTTGTGCTTGGGCACCCGCCTTCGCTTGCGTCAATCCGCGTAAAAACTTCAGTGCAAAGTAGGCAATCAGACCCATGATCAGGATGTCCATAAACTGGATCCCCTCAAAGGCGCCGCCAAAGAAGGCAGCGAGCAGGCCACCAGCAAGCAAGCCACCCAGCAGACCACCCGCGAGCCCTTTTTTGCCGCTGTTGGTGGTATTTTGCTTGAGCGTATCAGTGTTTGTGGTGTTATTTTTTGGCGCTGGCGCCGTTTTGAAGCTTTTACCGAAGGACTTGCCGCCGCCAAAGCGCTTCGCTTCTGCATAGGGCGCTGTGACAACAAAGACAAACATCAAAGCTGCAACAGAAAGTAATTTTTTCATGATCGCATCATCTGTGGTTTAAGACGCTTCTCATGCTAGAGTCTTTATCGATGAAGTCAATTAAAGGGGATAAAGAAATTGTTACCAAACATCACCTCTTCGCCGTTGTTTTTGCGCGTTAAGGAACCATTTGACGCCACTGCACTCCAAGCCATTATCTAACTTAAAGACACATACAGGCCCGAACCATGAATGATACACACAGCAAAGTCGTCGGTTACCTACTCTGGATCTTTGGTTTTCTTGGTTCACACCGCTTTTATTACGGTAAACCGGTGACCGGCACTATTTGGTTTTTTACTCTAGGGCTGTTTTTAATTGGTTGGATTGTCGATTTGTTCTTAATTCCGGCCATGGATAAAGAAGCCGACCTTCGTTTTCGTAGCGGTTCGACTGACTTTACCATTGCTTGGCTTTTGCTGACTTTTCTAGGGGTCTTAGGCATTCACCGTATGTATATGGGAAAGTGGATCACGGGAATTATCTACTTGTTTACGGGGGGCTTTTTCTTAGTAGGTATTCTCTACGACTTTTGGACCTTGAACGAGCAAGTCTCGATTAAAAACATGCAAACCTTTTCGTAATCATCGCTAATCCCCCGCTAACGTTATGACGGCGCAATCTTTAATGGGTTGCGCCTCCGCCTCGCATTGCTAGTATAACGCGCTGACCGCCTTGCTAAAATGGACCAATGCACTCATGAGCCAACAGTTTCAACTTTTGCGCGAGCGACGCTTTTTGCCTTATTTTATTACTCAGGCACTGGGCGCCTTTAACGACAACGTTTATAAAAACGTATTGGTGATCATGGTCGCGTTTGCCTCCGCAGATCAGCTCCCTATGGATGCCACCTTATTTATCAATGCGGCTGCCGGGCTGTTTATTCTTCCCTTTTTCTTGTTTTCAGCGTTTGCCGGTGAGCTTGCCGATAAACACGATAAAGCGTGGATTATGCGACGAGTAAAGTGGCTGGAAGTGCTGATTATGTCTTGTGCAGCCGTCGCACTGTATGTCCAAGCATGGATCGTCCTCTTGGCTCTCTTGTTTTTAATGGGCACTCAATCGGCCTTTTTTGGTCCGGTGAAATATGCACTGTTACCGCAAACCTTGAGTGATAAAGAGCTGGTCTCTGGCAATGCGTTGGTAGAAACGGGGACATTTTTATCCATTCTGCTCGGGACATTATTAGCGGGCTTTATCGCCCATCATCCTGATTCCAATCTTATTGCGGGGATTGCGGTACTCGTCTTTGCTTTACTGGGGGTGCTCTCCGCTCATGCTATTCCCCCCGCGCCAGCAGGTAACCCCGGACTCAACTTACGCTACAAACCCGTATCACTGATGCGGCAAACCTTGCGCTTTGCGCGTAAAGATAAGGTAACCCTGCAAGCGATACTAGGCATAAGCTGGTTTTGGTTTTTAGGCGCAAGTTATCTCACACAATTTCCGAAATACACGGCACTGCTCGGGGGCGGTGAAACGGGTGTCTCGTTTTTATTGACGCTATTTTCGATCGGGATCGCGGTCGGCGCATTATTGTGCGACAAGCTCTCTGGCCATCGTATCGAACCTGGGATTGTGCCATTGGGCAGCATTGGTTTAACGGTGTTTGGACTGCATCTATTTTTTGCTACTCCGGCCAACCCAACACCTCACGCTGATTTGCTCGCTTTTGTCACCGACCCGGCGTTAACTTGGGTGTTTATTGATCTGCTGATGATCGGCGTTTTTGGTGGCATATTTATTGTGCCCCTGTATAGCTTGATGCAACAACGCGCCGATAAAGCCGCACGTGCGCGTGTGATTGCCGCGAACAATATCTTTAATGCCTTGTTTATGGTGGCCAGTGCCATACTGGGGATCACCATGTTGGTGGTCGTTGAGCTCTCGATTGCGGAATTTTTCCTGTTGCTCACTTTACTCAATCTGGTGGTCGCGCTTTACGTCAGTAAGCTCGTGCCTATTTTTGCTCTACGCTTTTTTACCTGGATGATCACGCACACCTTATACCGTGTGACGCACAAAGATCTGCACCATATTCCCGACAAAGGGGGCGCACTGCTGATTTGTAATCATGTCAGTTACATGGATGCCCCTTTACTCGCCGGCGCCTGTCATCGCCCTATACGCTTTGTGATGTTTGAAGACTTATACAAGATCCCGGTTCTTCATTGGTTTTTCCGCACCTCAAAAGTGATCCCTATTAGTCATCGTGGCCGCACAATTCGTACCGCGATGAATGAGATCCAACGTGCGCTGGATAATGGCGAAGTCGTGCTCATTTTCCCTGAAGGACACCTTACTTATGATGGGGAGGTTGATCAGTTCCGCCGGGGTATGGACATGATATTGCAACGCTCACCGGTCCCCGTTGTGCCCCTTGCATTGCAAGGATTGTGGGGCAGTTACTTCAGCCGCCATGGCGGCAAAGCGATGTTAAAGCTTCCAAAACGGTTTTGGTCTAAGGTGACGGTTGCCGCCGGGCCAGCGGTTGAACCTGAGCAAGCAAATGCTGACTATTTGCGTGACGAAGTGATTCGCCTCCAAGAAGATAACGCTTAACTCTTCATATAAGCTTGCGCCCATTGGGCCAAAGCGTGACGAGACGGTTTGATTTGGCCGTCTTGTTGCGTCTCAGGCCAACAAAGGTAATGAGCCGGGCGCTGATACGGCGCCAGTGAGGCACAATGATCGGCCAACACTCGGGGCGAAAAAGGGCTCGCGCTCTGCACAATGGCTAGTGGGCGATGACCGAATTCGCGATCGACAATCGGGACAACCATCGCTTGCGTCACGCCTTTCAACCGCTGTAAATGCGCTTCGATCGCTTCAGGTTGAACATTCTCGCCGCCGCAAATAAATTGATTATCTAGACGTCCGACAATGCGTAGTACCGACACCGCCTGCTGGGCCTGCCAACGGCCGAGATCCCGCGACGCAAGGCCTTGCTCGGCATCTAAGCGGTGTAGCTGGCCCGCTTGCCAATATCCCAAAGCTAACGTCTCACCACGATGGATAATCTCACCATCGTCACGTATCTGCACATCACGAAAAGGCAGCGGCGCGCCGACATCATCTTGACCATCGGCACGCTTTAACGTCACGGTTGATGCCGTTTCCGTCATACCATAGCCGCACCAGCAGGCAATGCCCATCGCTTCGGCGTCTTGGGTTAAAGCGGTGGGGATCGCCGCACCGCCTAATAATACATGGGCCAAACGCCGTGGTTCGGCCTCGTCCTTCAATGCGGGCAAGACGCGATAGAGCTGGGTTGGGACTAGAGATGCATGGGTCACCCGTTTTAACGCATTGACTAAGTGCTCGCCTCGACACGGATAAATGCCAAGCTCCCCCCCGGCTAACAACCAACGCCACACAATGGCAAGACCAGAGACGTGATAAAGCGGTAAAGAAAGCAACCAACGATCCGGCGTTTGAGAGGCACGGACGCCTGTAAACGGTAGCCGCTTGATCAGACCGGCAGCACTGGCAAGATGCTGACGCGCGCCGTGTACCACCGCTTTGGGCGCGCCAGTCGATCCTGACGTCAAGGTAAGGGTTAACGGCATGTCGATATGCCAAGGCGCGATATTGCGTGCCGATTGCGCGTCAGGCACCGATTGGTGAGCGTGGGCCCATTGAAAAGGACCTAGATTATCGAGCACTGCCGTTTGTACATCCGCACTTAATGCCTGATTTAATACCAAGGTTTGTTTACCGGCTTGCCAAGCAGCCAACAAGGTGACCACCAAAGACTGCAGGGCATCGTGGCTATTTAATACCACCATTGGCGCATCATTGAACCTCCGCTGCTGGGCATCGACTAAAGCACGCAACGCCTGCCATGTGAGGGGGGTCTCGCTATCTATCGCGATGGCATCAGGCGCGTCAGCCGCCCAGTAACGCCACGGCCAGGTGTTAAAAGCAAAGCAGTGCGACGTCACAAGGTGTTGACCCAAATTAACGGCTGATCATCGAGTGGAATCAAAGGCTGATTGGCGCCAGGCCATGTTCGATCTAGCTGTTGTTCAAACACGCCCAAGGTATCGAGCCCAGGCACAACATTCGGGGTGAGCGAGCTGGCAACGCGCGATAGTTGCGTCAGTCCCAAGCTGGTTTCAAGTGATGAGCTAATGACGGCTATTTTACCGAGTGCGTGTGCGCGTGTAACGGATTGACTCACCTGCGCAAAATCACCCATCATTGTTGGTTTGATCACCCAAGTCCTTACACGATCACTTTCTTTTAACCCTGTGTCGTCGCTATCTCGCAAGGTTTCATCCCATGCTAATGGCACCCCTAATGCCTCTGCTTGAGCAAGAGACTGATAAGGATCACGACAGGGCTCTTCAATCCAGCTTATTCGCGCTTGATGCGCCTGACTCAGACCACACCAAAAGGCCGCAAGTTGTTCAGGCCGCCAACGGCGATTGGCATCAAGACGCAACCTAAGGTGAGGAATGGCATCGAGCAATGTGGTCACCATTAAGCGATCACGCGCCACTTCATACTCACCCACTTTAACTTTGGCTTCATCGGATGGATCATCCGAGTGCGGGCCACCCGAATGCGGGCCACCCGAGTGCGGGCCACCCGACACATGTCCCAGTGCGGCGAATAGCGCGTCCGGATCGCCGGTACACACGGGCACCGTCTGAAACGAGGACGGGGTCGGCAAGCGTTGATCCAATTCCGCTTGGGCAATGCTTAACCCCCATGCAACCGAAGGTGGCAATTGGGGCATGGCGATATTACGGTGATCACACCAAACAGCAGTCGCGGCAATCAGAGCGTGCCGTGCTTCGGCGAAGGTTTCCTGACTAAATCCAGGCAAAGGGGCAATTTCGCCCCACCCGCGTTGTGCGCCTTCGCTTAATTCCACCACCAAGCCTTCACGCTGGGTTAAACGCTGGTCACGTAAAAATAGACCGGCAGTGACCGGCAAGGTGTATTGATATATCCGTGCCTGTCTCATAAAGACCTCTATGGGTTGCGTGGGAAACGATCAAACTCTGGCCGACGTTTCTCGTTAAAGGCATTTCGCCCTTCTTGCCCTTCGTCGGTCATGTAAAACATCATGGTGGCGTTGCCGGCTAATTCTTGAAGCCCTGCTTGACCATCGCAATCGGCATTGAGTGCCGCTTTTAAACACCGCAATGCCATTGGGCTATGCTGCAGCACCTCGCGACACCAGCGTACGGTCTCTCGCTCGAGCTCGTCCAAGGGCACCACTGTATTGACCAGTCCCATGTCCAACGCTTCTTGCGCATTGTAAAAACGGCAAAGGAACCAGATTTCACGCGCTTTTTTCTGCCCCACAATCCGCGCCATATAAGAGGCACCCCAGCCGCCGTCGAAACTGCCTACTTTGGGGCCTGTTTGACCAAATTGGGCGTTATCGGCCGCAATGGTTAGATCACACATCATATGCAGAACATGACCACCACCGACAGCATAACCGGCAACCGCGGCAATCACAGGTTTGGGACAGGTGCGGATCTGACGCTGGAAGTCGAGCACATTCAGGTGATGAGTGCCTTCGTCGTCTTGATAGCCGCCATAATCACCACGTACCGATTGATCGCCCCCAGAGCAAAACGCTTTTTCGCCTAAACCGGTCAGAATGATCACGCCTACTCGGCTGTCATAGCGCGCATCGGCGAGCGCTTGCATCATTTCTTTAACGGTTTGCGGACGAAACGCATTACGAACCTGAGGGCGGTTAATGGTGATACGCGCAATACCATCAGCGGATTTGTGATACAAAATATCGCTAAACGTTAGCTCAGTCGGCATCCAGTCAATGGGTGCATACAGTTCTTGTTCGGTCATTCCCGGCGTTACAGCCATGGCTTTCCCCTTAATTGGTTGATGGGGTACAAGGCCCCGAAAATTGGAAGATAAAAATCGTTACGCTGATAACCGATCGTTATCTGATAGCACCTGCACAAACGACGACGGATTGGCCCAATGACAATTATGTCCCGCCCCTTTTATCAAAGTGAAGGGGATCCCGGTTGTGCGCTGTAGCGAGTGGGCCAACGAGATAAACTTAGGATCTTGCTCCCCACAAAGGTAGTCAATCGACAACCCTTGTCGCAACGCATCACCTAATGCGGGACGCAGATCAGCTTGCCGACCGAGCGATGTGGCATCGAGCATAGCGGCAATCGCGGGCCCATGGTTGTCACCACGCACTGTCATCAGTTTGACGCGCTGCGTCGCATCAAGGGATTGAAACACCGATTGCTGATACCAATCGTTTAATACCATCGAGAGCGGCTCATGCGTAAAGCGCTGAGCCCAGGCTTGATCATGGACCAACCGTTGATGACGTTCATAGCGATGCAGTAAACCAGGGTGTCCCGCTTCGAGGAATACACCCTGCCAACGAGCTGGATACGCGGTGGCTAAATGCATCGCGATGCGTGCACCAAGCGAATACCCCACTAAATACGCTGGCTGATTCCCCCACACCTGGTCACAGGTCTGGCGCACCGCGTCGACAGTAGTGGCAAAATCAACGCTTGGACAATCAACACTGTCACCATGGCCGGGTAAATCAAGACAGAGCCAGTGACAGGCTTTTAAGCGCGAGGTAACACCTTGCCAATCTTGTTGACTCCCCAGCAAACCGTGCAAAAAAACCACCTTGGGACCGTCCACCTTGCCCCCCTGCTGATACCCCAGCATCACCCCTCCTGCGCTGCCATATTGGCAAGTTGCTCTGTTAAGATTTTCCCCGCTTCACCCGCGGGCGTCACCACTTCAATCACATCAGTCCCTGGTGTATTAAACGCTTGGACGAGCGCAGCCGCGAGATCAGATTCGCAGGTTGGTTGTTGATAGTTCAAGGAAAATTGCGCGGCAACCTGCTCAAAGCGCAGACCGTGCGGCATGCGATAATAGGCGTCACAAAGCTGCGGATCGACTGGCAAGGAATCAAAAATGCCGCCGCCATTGTTATTGAGGATAAGCATGGCTGCCGGGGCAGCCGTCTCACGCCATAGTGCAAGACTATTAAGATCGTAAAGCGCGCTCGTGTCGCCAAGCACCACCAGCATCGGCTGACGTCGGCATCGCTGAACGCCTGCAGCGCAGGCAAATAGCCCGTCAATGCCTGACGCACCGCGATTGGCAAACACCGGATAGGCGCCAAGTTGCGACCAAATATCCGCCAAACGAATCGCTAGGCTGTTGCCGATAAAAATATCGACGTCCTCGGGAAGCATCGTGGGTAATTGTTGAAATAAGCGATGCTCTGACAGCAATGAGGGAGAGAGCCTGTCAGTCGCTTTCTCCATCTGTGCTCGCGCCTCATACGTCAATGTTTGTTGCCAAACAAGGGGCGAGTCCGCCGACACAGTGAGCTCTTCAGACGTTGAGCACGCCGCACTCACCTGGTCAGTCAGTGCATCAAGCCATAACGACCAGTGGCGCTTGTCGACAACACACTGTTCAACCGCCCGATGATGAGGATCAAGTGGCTGCGCGTTATCCGTCACCAACCAATATTGCGCCGAGGTTTGCGCCAACCATTGTCCCAAGCGTTTTGACACTAAACGCCCGCCGAGCTGGATCACCCATTGCGCCTGAGACAACTGCGCCTGCAAGTTGGGATGGTTTAACCAAAGATCGTAGCCAGGTGCCGTGCTCGTGATGCCCGATTGCGGGTCGGCTAATACCACCGCATTCAGCGCTGTGGCTAAGCGGTTAACCGATGCTGATAATCCGTGCGGCAGCGCACCCGCCACAATCACCGTTTTTACGGGGCGATCGGATGGCAAACTGGGCGGGAGGCTATCTTGCTCCATCGACGTAGAAAACCGTCCATGATGGCGCGTATAGCTTTGTTGGCTTTGATGCCAGTTAGCAATCGGCGCACGGATCTCAGCCTCAAGCGCTGCATCTCGTTCGCCATAGAATGGCTCTCGAAACGGGCAATTAATATGCACACTGCCACCACGTGCCGCTTGATGGGCAAGCACCTGATCCACCTTGGTCAATAAAGCACTCAGTGGCATCCCCGCGTCTGGCGTAGGTAAATCCAGTTGGGCAGTAACATGGGACGAAAACAGATCGCGCTGCACAATCGCTTGGTTCGCCCCGCAATCGACCAATTCAAACGGACGATCTGCAGACAGAATGATTAATGGCTCACCGGTTAACCCGCTCTCGACTACCGCAGGCAAACAATTCGCCACCGCGGTTCCGGAAGTGACAATCACTGCCACCGGTGCCTGTTCGGCTTTGGCTAAGCCTAAAGCAAGGTAACCGAGACCACGTTCATCAAAGTGACAATGTAAGGTGACCGGACGCTGGGGGCGCTGACTTTGTTTCACGGCGGCCAGTGTGAGCGGCGTCGATCGCGATCCTGGAGCAATACAAATATGTTTGACGCCCAAGCGCGATAACTCGTCGATAAGGGTTTCGGCCCATATATGCGTGAGTGTCAGCGACATTAACACACTCCAACAATGGCGTCGTCGTGCTCGTGGGCATGACGATAAGGGAGACACTGACGCATGGTCGTCAGTTTGTTATCTAACTCTTGCCACTCAGCCTCAGGATCAGAGCCGGGAACAATTCCTGCCCCCGCAAATAAATCCACCGTATTATCGGTCAATTGCGCGCTTCGGATCGCCACACAAAATTGGCTTTCACGTTGTGAAATATAGCCCACGGCTCCACTGTAACGACCGCGTGTGATCCCTTGTTCGGCGAGAAACGCACGGGCCGTATCACGAGGAAGTCCCGCCACCGCAGCAGTCGGTTGAAGCGCGCCCAAGATCACACTGTCATCGACACCAGGACCAACGATGGCACTAATACGACGACGCAAATGCTGAAGATGACGGAGCACAATCAAATGGGGGTCAGGATCAACGGTAATCGTTAACGAATGACGCCGTAAGCCGGCAAAAATATCATCAACGACCAACTGATTCTCATGAACGTTTTTACTGTCGTTTAGCAACCACTCACCGAGATGATGATCTTCACTAAAGCTCGCGCCGCGACGCACGGTGCCCGCGACCGCTTCTGTGGTCACGCGACAATCTCGACGCCGATAGAGTCGCTCTGGGGTCGACCCGACAAAAGCATCGTCAGGCCCCGTTGCGAACAGAAAATGGAAACTCTCGCTGTTATGTTGTTGGCTGTGGCTAAGAAGCTGTCCACCGCTCACCGCCCCGTCCAAGGTTAAACGGGTTTGCCGCGCAAGCACCACTTTTTTCAGCTCAGTGTGGGCCATGTTTGACAATGCACGCGTCACCGAGTGACACCATTGATGATGGTTTGGGGTATGTACTTCTTGACGGATCCGTCCAGCCATCGGCGCGAGGGGTCGGCCTTGCCAGATAATTTGGCTAAGAATAGCTTGGCTGTCAGTTTCAGCGATGAGATTGACACAAAGCTGCCATTGCTTATCGCGACGAATAAGCTCCACCACGGGAAGAAAGAAATCACCACTGCCTGGTGCATCATCAAACGCAACACATCCCCAGATTCGCTGCTCGGGTAATAAGCTAGCCTGCGCCTGCTGAATTTGCGTAAACTGACGACAGGCGCCCAGTACTAGCACCTCTTCCCGGCCATCACGCGACTGCCAATAGCTTTTCGGGTAGACAGGCTGGGCGTCTAGCCACGCAATCGGTGATAAATCTCCTGGCCAAGTAAAATCGGTTTGCAACTGTGTTGGCGCTTGACTGATCGCCAACTGGCTTTGCAAGTAATTGGCCGCTTGAATCAAGGTAGTCACGACATCCTCCAACCGCCTAGGCGGCAGTCCTATTCGCAAGTCTATACCTGCTGCTATTTATGTAGCACGTTATTCTTGCTTGTCAGTCTAACCTGTGAGGGCATAAGACAAATATGCGCTAGATCAGTCTTCGGTTAAAATTGGCCGATTTTTTGCCGACACAAGCGAAACAGCACTCGATTCAACCAATACTGATCAAATCGATCAACCATCTTTCTAAGAGGGTGAGAAATAGTGTAAGTTACTTAAAAAGCCTAATAACAATTTTCACCTTTGATTGACAGGAAGGGTAATGCAACCAATCGGTATGTCCGCCAAGCTGGATAATGTCTGTTATGATATTCGCGGCCCAGTGATGAAAGAAGCCAAACGGCTAGAAGAGGAAGGCCACCGGATTTTAAAGCTCAATATCGGCAATCCTGCGCCGTTTGGTTTTGATGCCCCAGACGAAATCCTCGTCGATGTGATTCGGAATTTGCCAACCTCGCAAGGATATTGTGATTCGAAAGGCCTTTATTCAGCCCGAAAAGCCGTTGTACAGCACTACCAAAAGCGCGGCTTGATGGATCTGGATGTCGAAGATGTCTACCTGGGCAATGGCGCCTCCGAACTGATCGTCATGGCCATGCAAGCGTTACTGAATAATGGCGATGAGCTACTCGTGCCCTCGCCCGATTATCCACTTTGGACAGCCGCAGCATCGTTATCAGGCGGTAATCCGGTCCACTATCTGTGTGATGAGGAGTCTGATTGGTATCCAGATTTAGACGATATCAAGCGCAAAATTACGCCAAAGACTCGCGGACTGGTGTTGATTAACCCCAATAACCCGACCGGCGCCGTCTATAGCCGTGACTTTTTGTTGCAGGTTGTCGAGCTGGCCCGCCAGCATAATTTGATCATTTTTGCCGACGAGATTTACGATAAAATTCTCTATGACGGGGCGCAGCATTATTCTATCGCTACCCTGGCTCCCGATGTGCTTTGTTTGACCTTTAACGGTTTGTCTAAAGCGTATCGAGTCTGTGGTTTTCGAGCCGGTTGGATGCTCGTGACCGGGCCCAAACAGCATGCGCGTGGTTATATCGATGGGCTTGAAATGCTGGCGTCGATGCGCCTGTGTGCCAACGTACCGATGCAGCATGCGATTCAAACTGCGCTCGGCGGTTATCAAAGCATTAACGAATTGATCCTGCCGGGCGGTCGATTACTGGAGCAGCGCGACAAAGCCTATGAGCTGATCAATCAGATCCCGGGGGTCAGTTGTAAAAAACCCAAGGGAGCATTGTATTTGTTTCCTAAAATCGACACCAAGCGCTACAGCATCCATAACGACGAAAAGCTGATGCTCGACTTTTTGTTGCAAGAAAAAGTCCTCATGGTGCACGGCACCGGCTTTAACTGGCAACTGCCGGACCATTTCCGGTTAGTCACGCTCCCGCGGGTGGATGATTTGGAAATGGCAATCAGTCGTTTTGAGCGTTTTCTCTGCGGTTATAGCCAAGCTACCTAACGGCTTAATCGACCTTGCGTTTATTATCAAGCAGCGGTAAAGCGCTGCTTGATTCCGTTATTAAACAGTGACCATCATGTCTCGATACTGCTCATCTTGCCATAAAGCGAAAGCCATTTGCGTATGCGATGCCATTACACCAATCACCAATACAATCCCGGTGATTATCTTGCAGCATCCCGATGAAGTCTCGCACCCGAAAAACAGTGCTTGTTTGCTCGCGTTAGCATTAGAGCATTGTGAGCGTTGGATAGGAGAAGATTTTAGCGAGCACCGCGCGCTGAATGAAAGGCTTGCACGGTCCCAGCGCCGCTATGCAGTGTTATATCCGGGCGAGCATGCTATCGCTCTATCATCGCTGACCAAGCCATTAGCATCAGCCAAAGAAAGCGACCGCGAGATACCATGGGGGATCATATTACTCGACGGAACATGGAAAAAAGCTTACAAACTGTATCAGTTATCAAAGAATCTCCATGATTTACCCACAGTCAAGATTACCACCATGCCACCGAGCCAATACACCATCCGCAAAAGTGGTAAGCCAGGGGCCCTTTCGACCTTAGAGGCCGGATTTGCTGCACTGAGTGAGTTAAGTGGTGATCGTGAACATTATCAGCCCTTACTCACAAGCTTTGAGGCGATGATCGATCGCCAGCTTGCCTTTATGCCGGCATCATCCAATCATCCCCGTCCTAGCGAATAGCGTACAGGGGACCGTTACTCGCGGCGGTAAACATGGTGCTGTGTAGTTTCTGGGCAAAACTGTCTGTCATCGACGATAAGTAATCGGCAATCACGCGCATACCCGACTCTCCTGCGGTTTGTGCTGTTAACCAATCTTGTCGATAGTCTTTAGGCAACAGGCGCTCGGGATCAGAGGCAAAGGCGTCAAACAACTCCATCACCAATTGCTGACCTTTATACTCAACCACCTGAAGCTCAGGCTGCTTCACTACAAATTCACTGACAAATCGCTTCAGTACCTCAAGCACGCCAGCCATCACCTCGGTTAGATAGGCGTTCCAGGCTAACAAAGGAGACGTAAAGCGGTAGGTGGCATCTTGAACCGTCGGGGCCAACTCGACGGAGGTTAATAAGGTGTTGACCAAGGCCCCGATCGCATCCTTGCGCTCATACGGAGGACCGAACATTTGTTCGCTCAGTTCACCAATATTGGCTTCTAACCAAGGATCACCGCATTCAGCGATATAACTTGCCACAGCCTCTTGCCATTGTTCGCGGGTGACCAATCCCATCACAATCGCATCTTCAAGATCATGGACGCCATAAGCGATGTCATCCGCTAACTCCATAATGGAGCAATCCAACGACTTATAACGCGTCTTGCGATGCTGGTCAGCAGGCGTGTTGTCTCTGAACGTCAAAAATAACGCCCGATCGGCGGCACTGAACGGCTCAAGTACCCAGTTTCGGCGTACACTGTCATGATCATAAATACCTTTAGCAGGTTGCCAATCACGCGCTTTGAGATGACGAAAATCGCTGACAGGCGTTGGCTGTGAACCATTGTGTGCGGCGCTGATAAACGCGGGGTATTTCATTACGCCCAGCAAAGTGCGACGCGCCAAGTTCATGCCATGATGTTGGGTATAAGGTTCAAGCAGCGTCACGATCCGAAATGTCTGGGCATTGCCTTCGAAGCCACCGTCGTTTCGCATCATATAATTTAATGCCACTTCACCACCGTGCCCGTATGGCGGGTGGCCAATATCATGAGCAAGACATAAGCTTTCCATCAGCCCAGTGGACGGTAAAAGTGGCCGAAACTCAGGCTGTCTTTCTTTAAGCTGCGCAACAATGCCGGTGCCAATTTGTGACACCTCGAGCGAGTGGGTTAAACGGGTGCGATAAAAGTCGCTATGCTCAGCCCCCAACACCTGTGTTTTGGCTTGTAAGCGGCGAAATGCGGCTGAATGTAAAATACGCGCACGGTCACGCTGATAAACGGTACGCTTATCATGACGGCGCTTCTTGTTCTCATTGCTCATCTGGCGTGTTTGCCAGGTATCTGGCAGTTCAAAATCCATCGTCACTGATCTCATCCAGCGATAAGGTGAAGCTATCCACGAAGGTGGCCATAAAGTAATCGGTGGCTGGCGAACGACGCTTTTCTAGTGATGCTTCAAGTCGCTTCTTAGCTTGCTCAAATTCATGATTACCGGCAGCGATTTCTTCCAGACACTTTAAGTAAGCACATAAAATATCCGCTTGTTTCACCAACAAATAATCATCTGGATCAATATGGTCTGAATCAATCAACCCGCTGTATTCATCCTGCAGCTCTGGCGGCAGCATGGCGATCAACTTTTTCTCCGCCATTTTCTCGATTTTTTTATATTCAGCGGCAATCGACGGATTAAAGTATTTGACCGGGGTGGGTAAATCGCCTGTGATGACCTCGCTACAGTCATGAAACATCGCCAGCACCGCAATACGTTCTGGCTGGTACTGCCCTTCAAAACGTTTATTGTGAATAAGCGCTAAGGCGTGGGCGACAAACGCGACTTGTAAACTGTGTTCAGATATATTTTCGACGGAAACATTGCGCATCAAAGGCCAACGGTAAATCAGCTTCATCCGGGCAAGATGAGCAAAAAAGTGACTTTGTTTGTGAGTCATTGCGTCCTGCTACGTTCCTACAACCAGATTTCATTGTGTGCATTCCGGCCGGCAGACACAAGGATTATTCGCGCAAAGACGGTGACGTCTTTGCGCTGAACTCTCCATCACTATGACGACACGTTAATCCGGTCGCGGTTTTTCTCCAATGTCAATGCGCCAATGCCTTTTACTTCGACTAAATCGTCTGGTGAGGCGAACTTTCCGTGTTTCTGGCGATAGTCGACGATGGCTTTCGCTTTGGCAGGGCCAATACCGCGGAGCTGCTCTGAGAGGATTTGTACACTGGCAGTGTTAATATCCACCGAGCGCGTCTCAACCTGTTCAGAGGACTGAGACGCATCTTGACTGGCGCTTAGCACAGTGGGTGCAGTCACTAGTGCCAACACAAATAGAATACTGGATAGTAGGTGTTTCATTTTTGATCTCCATGTCATCAATATCGCCGACACGGTAAATCACTGCTTGCGCCTTTTCATGTCCCCGCAAACAGAAAAACGACGCAGGACAAAATCCTAGCGTCGTTTTTCTATTTTCACACAAACGAATGCGAGAGACGTCTAACTCTCTGCGATCCTGTTAAGCGCTCACGCTGAGCGCTTTCTCGCGTTTAAACGCTCACTACACTCGCTTATTGTTGTGCGTCAACCTCTGCATAAGTCACATCCACTTGCTCACGCAGCGCTTCGAGTGTGGCAGACAAAGACATATTGCTCATCGCACGTGCAACGCGATCGGCCATTTGGCTTTGTGGGCTAATGTCTGGCATCGCAGGGTTAATCACGTTATCCAGCGCAACCACCACAATATCGCCCTGACGGTTCTGCGTCACCCCATAACTTGCGCCTGTTTCGTTAGGCTGAGGCAACGAGAAAGCGAGCTCCGACACCGCTTGCTGCTGAGAAACACGATTGATCACTTGCGCATCACTGAACACATAATCACGCTGATCTAGCGTACCGGTCTGCTCAAGTTGCGCTACCAATTGGTCCGCTTTTTCTTGCGCCTGCTGGCGGCCTTTTTCTGCCGCGAGCGTCGCCTGCACTTGGTCTTTTACTTCAGCAAAACTCAATTGCTTTTCAGGCTTCACGTCGTCGAGACGCACCACAATCGCGTGCTCACCTGACAGCTCAATCAGCTCAGAGTTAAGGGCATTTTCACGCACATCATAGCTATCAAGCGCTTGCTGGATTTGAGGGCGCGCCATTAAGCCTTGGGCATTATCGAGCGCAAAGTAATCCGTAAACTGCACCTTCGCATTCACCGCCTCTGCGGCTGGCTCAAGGCCATTCGCCTCCTCAAACGCCACTTCAGCCAGTTGCGTTGACTGTGCATAGAAACGATCCGCCGCTTGCTCTTGTTGCAGAGCAAGACGAATGTCGTCTTTTACGTCAGACAATGGCGTAACATCGGCTGGGTCAATATCATCTAAGCGAATGATATGATAGCCGAAATCAGATTTAACTAAGCCACTAATATCGCCTTTTTGCGCCAGTGCGTAAGCGGCTTTTTCAAACGCAGGATCCATCACACCGGGTTCAATCCAATCCAATGATCCGTTTTGCTCGGCACTAAAGGTGTCATCAGAGGCTTCCTTGACCAAGGTCGCAAACGCTTCACCTTGATTGATGCGATCTAACGTTTGTTGAGCACGAGCTTTGGCGTCGTCTCCTGTTCCTTCAATTAAGATGTGGCTAACCTTACGGCGCTCTTGTGAGCCATACTGAGACTGGTTGTCTTGGTAGTAAGTGGCGATGTCTTCATCCGTGACTTGAATGTCACTGGCTAGCCCTTCACCAGTTAATTCCACATACGCGACTTTCACCATATGTGGCTGAATATAATCATCACGATTCGCTTGGTAATACGCTTCCAGCTCCTCATCCGTTAACGACACCTGGTTGGCAAAGTCCTCAACTGGCAAGGTTAAAGTGCGCACTTCGCGGCTCTGTGCTTCGAGACGGTATAAGCTTTCTAGTTCGCTAGGTAATACGAATGCGGTTGTTTGTAAGCCATTGACTAACTGCTGGCGCATTAAATCCGTGCGCATATAGTTAGCAAACTCATCTGCACTCATGCCAGTTTGACGCAATGCCGCTTGATAACGCTCGTTATTAAACTGACCCGCCTGACGGAATTGAGGCATGGCACGGATCGCCGCTTTCACTTGTGCGTCACTGACGCGTAATCCTAATTCACTGGCTTCGTGCTCTAAAAGCAAGTCATTCACCATACGATCAAGAATATTTTGGCGAAAACGTTTCACGTATTCGGGGTTACCGAGAAGCTGATTGAATTGCTCGCCCGCTTGTTGCTGCATACGTGCACGCTCATTCTGATACGCGCGATCCAGTTCCGCTCGGCTAATTTCTTTATCACCGACGGTTGCAGCAGGCGGTGTGGATCCACCGGCCAGATAACTACCGACACCGGCAAAAGCAAAGGAAAAGATAATAAGGCTTAAAATGATCTTAACCGGAAGACTATTGGTGCCTTCGCGTATACGTTCCATCATAACGGGCCGGTACTCCAACTGGTTTGGACTGGTTGTTTTTCAACTAAAAAGGCGCATCTTTTGATGCGCCTTTACGCTCTTGTGTACCGAATTATACGCGGTTGTTAGTGGCTTTGCAGCTCCAACACCCTGTCAAACGCGAATAATTCGGCACGACCTCACGTGATAATTACTCGTTTACCGCGTCTTTTAACGCTTTACCGGCTTTAAAGCCCGGTACTTTTGCAGCGGCAATCTCAATTTCAGCACCGGTTTGCGGATTTCGTCCCTTACGGGCGGCACGTTCGCGCACTGAGAAGGTACCAAAACCGACGAGTGCGACTTGATCACCTGACTTGAGTGTGTCAGAGACAGAGTCTACGAACGCATCCAGTGCTCGCCCCGCCGAGGCTTTAGAAATATCAGCACTCTCTGCAATATGATCAATCAGTTCCGACTTGTTCACTTTTTCATCCCCTTAAATAACTTCTCCGCAAACCCTATGCGCATTGCGGTTTCAATAACAGACGCTTTGTCGACGCAAGACGTTGTAAGCAACTACCTGCCCCATGCAGACAGTACACAAGAACAACGTTAGCGAGCAAAAAAAACGCTGACAAGCCTTTTGCGGTCTGTCAGCGTTTTACGTTGTTTAATTTTGCTGCATGTCACTCTTTTCAGCGTCAACCAGCTCAATCCCAAGCGGATTATTCACTAATGCGATGGTTAACACGTCATCAATCCATCGTACTGGATGAATCGATAATTCTTCTTTCACATTGGCTGGAATGTCTTCCAAGTCACGCTCATTTTCTTTTGGAATCACCACCGTTTTGATCCCACCGCGCCGTGCCGCTAGAAGCTTCTCTTTCAATCCACCAATCGGAAGGACTTCGCCGCGCAGCGTGATTTCGCCAGTCATCGCCACGTCGGAGCGCACTGAGTTACCCGTGAGGCTTGAGACCAAAGCTGTACACATCGCGATGCCCGCGCTGGGGCCGTCTTTCGGTGTCGCGCCTTCTGGAACGTGCACATGGATGTCACGCTTTTCATAGAAGTCACTATTAATCCCCAACTTATCGGCTCGGCTACGCACCACTGTCATGGCCGCTTGCACCGATTCTTGCATCACATCACCCAATGAGCCGGTATGCGTCAGTTTACCTTTACCGGGCATGGACTCGGTTTCAATCGTTAACAGATCACCGCCCACTTCGGTCCAAGCGAGACCGGTGACTTGACCGATACGATTTTGCTCATCGGCTTTACCGTAATCGAAGCGACGCACACCCAAATAGTCGGATAAATTGTCATTGGTGACCGTGACTTGCGTTAGGTCTTTATCGAGCAAAATTTCTTTAACCGTTTTACGGCACAGCTTAGAAATTTCACGCTCTAGATTACGCACGCCCGCTTCACGAGTGTAGTAACGAATAATGCCGATAATCGCCGAGTCTTCGATAGTGATCTCGTGCGGCTTCAAACCATTCCGTGAAACTTGTTTATCCACTAAATGTCGCTTGGCAATATTCAGTTTTTCATCTTCGGTGTAACCCGATAAACGAATCACTTCCATCCGATCCAACAATGGGCCAGGGATATTCATCGAGTTCGATGTTGCTACAAACATTACATCAGAAAGGTCATAGTCCACTTCTAAGTAATGATCGTTGAAGGCGTTATTTTGTTCGGGATCCAAGACTTCTAACAACGCAGAGGAAGGGTCGCCACGCATGTCAGAGGAGACCTTATCAATCTCATCCAACAAAAATAGTGGATTACGCACGCCAACTTTTGACATTTTCTGGATCAATTTACCGGGCAACGAACCGATGTAGGTACGACGATGACCTCGGATTTCCGCTTCATCGCGAACCCCGCCCAGTGCCATACGGGTATATTTACGTCCCGTTGCCCGAGCGATAGATTGCCCCAAAGACGTTTTACCGACACCCGGAGGGCCGACTAAACAAAGAATCGGACCTTTTAGTTTTTTCATCCGGTTTTGAACCGCAAGATACTCCAAAATCCGGTCTTTGACACGCTCAAGGCCGTAATGATCGGCATTCAATACTTCTTCAGCGCGCGCTAAATCTTTCTTCACTTTCGAGCGTTTCGCCCAAGGTACGCTGATCATCCAGTCAATATAACTGCGTACCACTGTGGCTTCGGCAGACATCGGCGACATCATTTTAAGCTTTTGCAGTTCTTGCTCGGTTTTTTCCCGTGCTTCCTGCGGCATTTTTGATTCTTCGATTTTCTGCTTTAGTGTTTCAAACTCATCCGGCGCATCGTCTAGCTCACCCAGTTCTTTCTGGATGGCTTTCATCTGCTCGTTGAGATAATACTCGCGCTGGCTTTTTTCCATCTGTTTTTTGACGCGACCACGGATCCGCTTTTCGACTTGCAGCAAGTCAATCTCAGATTCCATCATCGTCATCAGATATTCTAGACGCTCGGAAATATCAACAAGCTCAAGAACTTGTTGCTTATCTTCAAGCTTAAGCGGCATATGGGCCGCAATGGTATCGGCGAGACGAGCCGCCTCTTCAATCCCATTTAGCGACGTCAGTACTTCCGGCGGAATCTTTTTATTGAGCTTAATAAAGCCTTCAAACTGGCTGATCGCCGTCCGTACCAGGACTTCTTGCTCGCGCTCATCCAAACTTGGCGTGGTCAGATAATCAGCTTGCGCGGTGAAGAAATCGTCTTCACTAAACTGGTCAATACTTGCACGCTGCATCCCTTCGACCAGAACTTTTACCGTTCCATCTGGAAGTTTAAGAAGCTGTAGGATGGTTGCTACCGTACCAACGGTATATAAATCTGAGATACTTGGGTCATCGGTTGCCGCATCTTTTTGCGCCACCAATAGAATCTGCTTATCGTTGTCCATCGCCGCTTCAAGGCAGCGTATCGACTTTTCCCTTCCCACAAAGAGCGGGATCACCATGTGAGGATAAACCACCACATCCCGAAGTGGCAGCACCGGAATGTCAATGCGCTCGGAACGCTCCAAGTTCATATGCTTCTCTCTTCCGTTCAATCTGATTAAGAGTATATGGGGTCTGTTGGACAGGTTTCAACGGCTCAACCGTCAGAAAATAAAAAAGGGAGTGATAACTCCCTTTTTTCTTTATCGCTGATAAAACAAGTGAAAGCGTTATTCACCGCCTGCGGCTTGATTCTCAGTGTGCTCATATATCAATAGAGGTGCGGATTCGCCTCGGATCACTGAGTCATCAATGACGACCTTGGTCACCCCTTTCATGGATGGCAGATCATACATAGTATCTAGCAGCACAGATTCCACAATCGAACGCAAACCTCGTGCACCTGTTTTGCGGGTCATCGCTTTTTTGGCGATCGCACGTAGGGCGTCATCACGGAACTCAAGCTCGACACCATCCAGCTCAAGCAGCGCACTGTATTGTTTGGTGATGGCATTTTTTGGCTCACGCAAAATCTGTACGAGTGCGTCTTCGTCAAGCTCTCTAAGCACAGCAGTCACTGGCAAACGGCCGATAAACTCAGGGATCAGGCCATATTTAACCATATCTTCTGGTTCTACTTTACCGAAGAACTCATCGACTGACCGTTCAGTCGCGCCTTTTACTTGCGCGCCAAAACCAATGCCAGAGCCGGTATCAACACGCTGCTCTATCACTTTGTCTAGTCCTGCAAACGCACCACCACAAATAAATAGAATTTTCGAGGTATCAACCTGGAGAAACTCTTGTTGTGGATGTTTACGTCCACCTTGTGGCGGGATCGATGCAACCGTTCCCTCGACCAGTTTAAGCAGGGCTTGCTGTACGCCTTCGCCAGAAACATCACGGGTAATCGATGGATTATCCGATTTACGTGACACCTTGTCGATTTCATCGATATACACGATGCCGCGCTCTGCTTTAGCGACGTCGTAGTCACACTTTTGCAGCAGCTTTTGGATGATATTTTCGACGTCTTCACCCACATAACCGGCTTCGGTTAATGTCGTTGCGTCAGCCATCGTAAATGGCACATCCAAGAAGCGGGCGAGGGTTTCAGCCAGCAGTGTTTTACCACTCCCTGTGGGGCCAATCAGCAGGATATTACTCTTACCTAGCTCCACGCCCTCGGCGCTTTTATCGCCGTTTCGCAAGCGTTTATAGTGGTTGTATACCGCAACCGAAAGCACTTTTTTGGCTTGCTCTTGGCCAATGACATAATCGTCCAGATGCTCGCGAATTTCGCTTGGCGCAGGCAAAGAATCACCTTCACGCTTCGGCATCACTTCTTTGATCTCTTCACGGATAATGTCATTACATAGGTCAACACATTCGTCACAAATGTAGACCGATGGCCCAGCAATTAACTTGCGAACTTCGTGTTGGCTCTTACCACAGAATGAGCAGTAAAGCAGCTTTCCGCTTCCACCGTCTTTTCGCTTGTCTGTCATTCGCTAACCTCTTTGGGGCACTTGCCCGTCGTTGCCTTATGTTGAGTTTACAACAAATCGGCCACTTTTTCCGACCCAACAACCATCAAGCCTTGGCTAATGAGCGAAGTTTGTCTCATTTCAACGCTCTGCGGCGAATTGGGTTTAGTCTCGTTGACTCAATACGGCGTCAACTAAGCCATAGTCCACCGCTTCTTGCGCCGCCATGAAATTATCACGGTCAGTATCGCGCTCGATCACTTCCATCGGCTGGCCAGTATGTTCAGCCAATATAGTGTTGAGACGGTGCTTCGTTTTGATCATTTCCTGCGCATGAATTTCAATATCAGACGCCTGGCCTTGGAAGCCCCCTAGCGGCTGGTGAATCATCACGCGCGAGTTTGGTAAACAATAACGCTTACCTTTGGCGCCACCCGCAAGCAGGAAAGAGCCCATCGAACAGGCTTGGCCTGTACATAAGGTGCTCACGTCCGGTTTAATAAACTGCATGGTGTCATAAATCGCCATCCCCGCAGTCACCACGCCGCCTGGTGAGTTAATATACAGATAAATGTCTTTTTCTGGGTTCTCAGATTCCAAGAACAGCATCTGCGCCACAATCAAGTTCGCCATTTGGTCTTCCACTTGCCCTGTCAGGAAGATAATGCGTTCTTTGAGTAGGCGAGAGTAAATATCGTAAGAGCGCTCACCGCGCGAGGTTTGTTCCACCACCATAGGGACAAGGGCGTCCGTAATGGGTGGCATGGCATTTCTATCTTGATGGCTCATAACGTAATATCCCTAATCGAATTTGTTATCACTCTTGCCTTAACCAAGGTTTAGCACAAAATGCTGTAACAGGTCACTAAAATCTTATATCGGTGTATGCAGCTTGATGATCCATCGAGAGTTTTTACTTAAAAACAAGGCTCTCTAACGTCGATTGGCTTCATCACCATTGCGACCAATAGATGGAAAAAATGGCCCGAATGACAAGTCATTAGGGCCATTGTAAGCAGATACGTTTACGCAGTGTCAATAAAACACAGACGTTTTTTAATCCGAATTACGCTTGCTGAGAAGCGTTCATTAGATCACTGAAACCGACTTCAGCTTCAGTAACGGTTGCTTTTGCTAATAACGCATCGATCGCTTGCTCTTCAAGCGCAACGTTACGCATATTTTCCATCAGCTTCTCGTCTTTTTCATAGTAAGCGATAACTTCTGATGGGTCTTCATACGCAGATGCCATTTCTTCGATCAGTGCTTTAACGCGCTCATCATCGGCTTTAAGCTCTTCAGACTTGATCACTTCGCCAAGCAGTAGGCCGACGCTAACACGACGCTTCGCTTGCTCTTCAAATAGCTCACGCGGTAGCTGAGAAGCGCTATCCATGTTGCCACCAAAACGTTGTGCCGCTTGCTGACGCAATGTGCCAATTTCTTGGTCAATCAAGGCTGACGGTACGTCGATTTGGTTTTGCTCAACCAGACCGTCCAGTACTTGTTCTTTTACCTTGTTTTTGATCGCTTGCTTGAGTTCGCGATCCATGTTTTTGCGTACTTCCGCTTTCAGGCCTTCAACACTGCCATCTGCAATGCCGAAGCGCTGAACGAATTCTTCTGTTAGCTCAGGCAGCTCTTGCTCTTCAACTTGATGCAGTTTAATCGCGAACTGAGCCGCTTTTCCTTTCAAGTTTTCAGCATGGTAGTCTTCAGGGAAGTTCACGTCGATAGTGAATTCTTCGCCCGCTTTTTTGCCAACAAGACCGTCTTCAAAGCCTGGGATCATGCGACCCTGACCCATTTCTAGCTGGAAGCCTTCGGCTTTTCCGCCTTCAAATTCTTCACCGTCGATGGTGCCGACGAAGTCCAGCGTCACACGGCTGTTATCTTTCGCTTCGCCTTCTGCTTCTACCCAGCTCGCTTGTTGCTTGCGCAAGGTGGTGAGCATTTCTTCAACGTCGCTTTCTTGCACGTCCGCTTTTGGCTTTTCGACGCTGATCGCGTCTAGGCCTTGTAGCTCAACCTCTGGATACACTTCAAAGTCAGCTTTAAATACCAGATCTTTTCCTGCTTCGTTCTCTACAGGGGTAAAGGTTGGTGCGCCCGCTGGGTTCACTTTTTCTTGGATCATCGCTTCAATAAAGTGACGCTGCATCACTTCGCCCAGCACGTCTTGACGCACGGTAGCACCGTACATACGTGACACCATTTTCAATGGCGCTTTACCTTTACGGAAACCATCAAAACGACGATTCTTAGCGATATTGCGTAGCTCTTTAGTGACTGCATCATCGATATTGGCAGCAGGCACTGTGATGGTCATTTGGCGCTTAAGGCCTTCGGTGGTTTCAACGGTAACTTGCATTATAAATTTAACCTCAAATTTACTCAGGGGTACTGAGTGATGTTTACCAGTTTGACTGGTGGCATCATCCGAGCTATGAGTCCGTCATAGCCCCTGCGAATCCGGATACACGCAATTGGCGTATCGAGCTATCTCATCCGAGACTGAAAATTAAGACGCGCTATTATAGCGGCACCCGTCAACTGAGTCGAGACAAGGGGCAACCGATGGCGTTTCAATATCGAAATTGGGGTGATATCTCACAATTCAACCGCGTAAGATCACAGATTTTACTGTTTTGTGCGCGATTGATTGTTTTCAGAGCACTCAGACAAGGCAAATACGGGGAGACGCATAAAAATGGCGCGCCCTACAGGATTCGAACCTGTGACCCACGGCTTAGAAGGCCGTTGCTCTATCCAACTGAGCTAAGGGCGCAATAACGATATGCAGCGTGGATTATAAAGCGACGTTAGGTCCCGTCAACGCTTTTCCCTAAAATGTTGACCTAGTTGCTCAAAACCGCGCCAGTTTATTGTCAATCACCACCTATCGCTTTTTGGGACCACTTTGCCAACCTAATGACGCGAAGGGCTAGACAATGACGTGATATTTTCTCTCAATAGGATATCTGGCATATTCCGCTATCAAAACCAAAGCAAACGTTTGCGCAATAGCTTTTAGCCGCGATTTTTGTCACAATACTGACGAATATTGCTTTAGCCAAAGGATAGTTATGGCCGCACAATTGATTGATGGAAAGCTGATCGCGCAAACGGTGCGTCGTGAGGTCGCTGCACGCGTCGCCGCTCGCACAGAAGCAGGTCGCCGCGCACCTGGTTTAGCCGTTATTTTGGTCGGCTCGGACCCTGCATCACAAGTTTACGTGGGGAGTAAACGCCGAGTCTGTGACGAAGTCGGATTTGTATCACGCTCCTATGACCTCCCAGCCTCTTGCTCACAGCATGAGCTCCTCTCGTTGATTGACACTTTGAATGACGATGGCTGTATTGATGGCATTCTCGTTCAACTGCCGTTGCCGGCAGGGATTGATGCCACGTCCGTATTGGAGCGAATCCGCCCAGATAAAGATGTAGATGGTTTTCATCCTTTTAATGTGGGCCGCTTGTGCCAACGTATGCCAACACTACGCTCGTGCACGCCGAAAGGAATTATTACTCTTCTCGATCGTTATAATGTACCGCTACGTGGTAAACATGCTGTGGTTGTGGGAGCATCCAATATTGTTGGTCGCCCGATGACGTTGGAGCTGTTACTCGCCGGATGCACCACCACCACCTGCCATCGATTTACCCAAGATTTAGAAACGCATGTTCGACAAGCCGATGTGCTCGTGGTTGCGGTCGGTAAACCTAAGTTCATCCCTGGCGATTGGATAAAACCCGGGGCAATCGTGATTGATGTGGGCATCAACCGCATGGATGACGGTAAATTAATCGGGGATATTGAGTACGATGTCGCGTATGAAAGAGCCAGTCATATCACCCCTGTACCTGGCGGGGTTGGCCCTATGACAGTCGCCACCTTGATTGAAAACACACTCATGGCGTGCGAGCAGTATCACGACGTTGGCTAGCATCACAAGGTGGCGAAGTCAATTTGATTGGCTTTCACACATTGATTTCGCCCATCTTTTTTGGCCTGATACAACGACCTATCGGCACGTTCTACGACGCGTAAGTCGCTTAGCATGACGCTTTTATATCTGAGTTATTGATCCGTAACTCGGTTTGTTGATTGAGTATTTTGATTAAAAGGATACAGCGTTTTTCGCCGTCTTTTTCTTTAAAAATCGCTTCAGCACCGGCAAACTGGCCACTCTCAACGGTTACTTTTTGACCAGGCTTGAAGCCTTGATACAGTAATTCTCGTTGCTCATCACTGTCTTCCATCATCATCAAGTGTTGAATTAATTGAATATCGACGTGGATCGGCTTCGCACCTTGGCGAACAAAATCAACAACGCCACGTGTAGAGCGAACAGACGTGTATTGAACCGATTCAGGATCAAAACAAGCAAAGATGTAATTCGGAAAGAGCGGTTCTTCAACTTGCCGGTATTTGCCTCGACGCAACTTTTCGACTGTGACTATCGGGTAGTAACAGTCCACGCCTTGCCGCTTCAAGTTTTGTTCCGCACGTTGTTGTTCTGTGCGTTTACAATAAAGTAAATACCAATGTTTCATGCCGATCTGTCCCTGATATCTATCGAAGGTAAGGTAACAACCCATCCAGAGCGACGTGAGTATACGGATGAAAATTATCACCAGCAAGCAGAGCGGGACGTGCATCGCTTGAACTGGTGATATGGAGATGACGGGACACCACAATCATTGATGGCCTATATTAGGCAATCTTTTGAATATCAACACTAAAGCTATTCAAGCCGACTTCATTTAAAGACACACGCGCATCGCCTGATTGCATATCCACAGTTTGGAATTCACTGCTAAAGGCATCGCGACCTAGCCAATGCTCACTACGAACTAATTTCGTGGTTCCGCTACTATCAATCGTGGCTTTTAAACCTGCTGGCAGAATATCGAGTTGGTTATCAACCATGTTTAAGACACCAAACATGGCACGAACCGGTGATGTATAAGCCGATGCACGAATCGCATCTTCAATCCGTTTTACCAGCGTCAGGAATCCACGTTCATTCACATCACTTGAGCGGACAAAATCATTAAAAAAGGCCCGAATCATCAAAGTCGTTGCCGTCCCATCTTCTTCAGCTGACGCTGAGTCGACCACATAGAACGCCATTTTCCCGCCGAGCAGCCAAGCATAATCGAGCACAATAGGGTTGGCGTCTGCCGATTGCAGCGAGTGATATGACAAACGCCACGCGCCTTGTTGTGAGTCTGGCTCAGGCATCAACCCCATCAGCAACTCTCGCGCACTACCAGGATTATGACGTAGCGCATCAAGGTGCCATTTTAGTTCGCTTTCTGAGGCGCCTTTGTCCGCATCTTCATTCACTTTAAACCACTGTTGACTAAAGTCATCACTGGCATGCACATCATCGTTGGCATCATCAATCACCGCTTCAATGGCTTTTTTAACCGATTTGATGTCTTCAATGGGCTTGAGTAAAAAATCCTTTACTCCAAAGCGAAGCGCCTGAGCAACGTCAGCCATGCCTCCGGTACCTGAAATCACAATCATGGGCAGCATCGGGTATTCGAGACTGACTTCCTCAACGAACTCAAGCCCCGTCATGACCGGCATAGAAAGATCGCTGATCAGTAAATCAGGGATCGATTGCCTCAATGCTTGTAGCCCTTCTAGCCCATTTTCTACTTCACGGACCGTCGCACCTTCTCTTTCAAGAAACGAGGCAATCATTCGACTAAAGACGGGATCATCTTCAACAATTAAAATATCTTTACTGTGCAACACGACGCTCTCCTCCCGGACTGCAAAGCAGCGGCTGTTTTAAATCGCTCTGTACTAATCGTAGCTGAACTCAGACACCCCGTGCCTGCTTATGATATTTAATTTGATAGCGAACAATAAACAGCTGTTTAAAATAATAATTTTATCAATATAAACTCACATGCATCTTAACGTACAACAAGGAGTACGATAAAAAACACCTAAAAATCAGCAACACTCCAGGGTACGCCACTCTGTATTAAAAGTGAGATGTTCAACAATTAATACATGACAATCATCACATAATGTATGTTCTCCTTGCTTTATTTCCGAGCGGCTTCGCCCTTTGCCTCGTGAGGAAGGTTGTTATAGCGCACAAAACTTGCCAATTATGATGTCAAGAGCTATTCGTTAGGTAAGGAAAGAAGATTTGGGCATCTGTCTTCGCACAGCCGAGCTAGCCGTTACCCAGCTGTCGTGCGCCGACCATTGCATCTTTGTTTATATTTAGGGAATAACGAGCGGGGTTACTATGATTTTAGGTCACTTAGTCGGGTTATATACCCATCCCAAAAAAGAATGGAAGACAATTGGCGAACGACACGAGGGCGTTTCAAGCAGCATCGGACATGCGCTCTTGTTAGCGTTGATCCCTCCCGTGTGTGCTTACTACGCAAGTGTCAATATCGGCTGGCAAATCGGCGCGGGAGAGTCCATTTTCATGACGCCACAAAGCGCGCTTTTTATTGCCAGTGCTATGTATTTAGCGTTACTCGGTGGGGTTGCTGCCCTTGCCTATCTAACCTTGTGGATGAGTCGAACATTTGGCTCTGCGCCTAACTATACGCAATGCCTTGAGCTGGCCGCTTACACGGCGACGCCGATTTTTATGGTCGGGCTTGCAACGCTCTATCCGGTGGTATGGTTTGTCATGATTGTCGGCTTGATCGGTGTCGCTTATTCCGTTTATCTGCTGTATACCGGCGTGCCGATACTCATGGAGATCCCTGAAGAGCGCGGTTTTATTTATGCAAGCTCCGTCGTCACCTGCGGCTTAGTCCTGTTGGTCGCTATCCTTGCCACCTCCGTGATTCTGTGGAATGTCGGGATGGGGCCTGTTTTCACACACTAGGGCCTTCGCTCGCTAAAAAGACAAATACGCCGCGATAATCTCGCGGCGTATTTGTTTAATCTTCGTTATGTATCTCTAAGTTCGCAAGCTCTTGTTGCTGCTCTCGTACAGTTTTAGCATCATCACTACGTAAGCTTTGCAAATTATCGAGGTACCCCTGATCCACATCTTGGGTGACATATTCGCCACTAAACACCGATGTTTCGAAGCGCTCAATCGCTGGGTTAGCCTCACCAACAGCGTCGACGAGATCCGGCAGATCTTGATAAACCAAGCCATCAGCACCAATTAATTGGCCAATTTCATCCACTTCGCGACCATGAGCAATCAACTCGTTGGCACTCGGCATATCAATGCCATAGACATTGGGGAAGCGTACTTCGGGGGCCGCGGAGGCCATATAGACTTCTTTGGCGCCTGCTTCACGTGCCATTTCGATGATCTGCTCTGAGGTTGTGCCTCGCACGATCGAATCATCGACCAAGAGTACGCGCTTGTCTTTAAACTCTGAACGGATGGCATTGAGTTTACGACGTACGGATTTTCGACGCATCTGCTGCCCCGGCATAATAAACGTACGACCTACATAGCGATTTTTAACAAAGCCTTGGCGGTAGGGTTTACCTAGCACTTGCGCAATCTCTAACGCGATATCACAAGATGTCTCAGGGATAGGAATGACGACATCAATATCCACGTCTTCCCACTCGCGCTGAATTTTAGCGCCAAGCTTTTGACCCATACGAATACGGGCCCCATAAACAGACACTTTATCGATAAATGAGTCGGGACGAGAAAAGTAAACGAACTCAAAGATGCAAGGGTTAAGACTCGGTGAGTCCGCACACTGACAGGTATGAAGTTGTCCCTCTAAGGTGATATAAACCGCCTCTCCGGGTGAGACATCACGCACGAAATCGAAACCCACGGCATCCAATGCAACGGTTTCAGACGCAACCATATACTCGGTACCTGTTTGCGTATCGCGCTTCCCCAAACAAAGCGGGCGAATGCCTTTAGGATCACGAAAAGCGATAACGCCATGCCCAATCACCATTGCCACAACGGCATAAGCGCCGGAGACTTGTCGATGGACCGCTTTCACCGCGGTAAACATATCATCAACAGTAAGAGGATGAGAAGTCGCAGTCGACAGTTGATGGGCAAGGACATTGAGGAGAATTTCAGAGTCAGACGTTGTATTAAGGTGACGACGATCTTTTTCAAATAAAGATTGGCGCAACGCCTCAGCATTGGTCAAGTTACCATTGTGGGCGAGAGTAATCCCGTACGGGGAGTTGACATAGAAAGGCTGCGCTTCTGATGCACTAGAGCTGCCCGCTGTAGGATACCTTACATGTCCTATTCCAACCTGGCCTTGTAAGCGCTGCATATGCTTCAGTTGAAACACATCCTGGACTAACCCATTGGCTTTTCGAAGCCGAAAACGATTGTCATCGATGGTGACAATGCCGGCTGCATCTTGTCCTCGATGTTGAAGCACAGTCAGTGCATCGTAAATGGACTGATTGACCGGAGTGTTACCAACGATTCCAACAATACCACACATGTCAGCGATTCCTTGTTACGCGAATATCAGCCTAAGATCCTGCGATCTCAGGTAAGAAACTGGAACTGTTCTCGAGATAGTGGAAGAACCATTCGATCACTACCGCAAAGTTAGGAATAAGTTGCGATTGTCCCCACGCTTGGTTGTTGGCGACCGATGTAAAGGCATCGAGGAAGAAAAGCACCGCCGCGATGATTAACACGCCGCGCACACTGCCAAACACCATACCAAGCACTCTATCCGTGCCAGACAATCCCGTTTTTTCTACTAACTGGGCAATCACATAATTGACTACTGCGCCGACCAATAAGGTGGCAATAAACAACAAGGCGATAGCACTACCATTACGGATAACCGCATCTTGGATATTGGTCAAATACACCGCTAGCTGCGTGTAGAATTGGCTGGCAATAAAAAACGCCCCAAACCAAATCACTAATGACAAGGCTTCTTTTACAAAGCCTCGAATCACGCTCACTAACGCCGAAAAACCAATGACGCCAATAATAAGATAATCAATCCAATTCATCGTATTCACTTGCTCGAGACGTGCGCATTCTAACAGAAAAAATGCTCACGCAAACGTTTTCTTATTGGGTAAGTGGGTCAAATTTGCGCAACTGTCCTTTCAATCCTGTCAGCGATTGCAGATCAGTCAGTTGCGATTCGAGTGTGGTTTTAGAAACATGTGGCCCGACGACCACTTTCGCTAAGTCACCGGGTTGAATGTCTCTGGGTAAGATATGTGCTTGATATCCTTTGTCACGTAATTGCTTAACCAAGCGACGAGCATTCTCTTGGTTACGGAAGGTCCCCAAACGGATCATCCATGCGCTGTCTCCGTCCTTGACTGACGCTACACTTGATGCCGTGGGCGTTGGATCACTTTTTTCCGTCTCAGCCTGCGCATTTGTGTCAGCTGAAGGCGTATCGTTTACCTGGGTATCGGGCGCTGTCACCTCAATCACCTCGGGTTCTTCAACCGGCATTTGGCTCACTGTGCCATCAAAGTCATCCCGCAGGGGGATGCTTTGATAGTTTTCTTGGTAATGCTCTTTTTGGCCATCGAGCACATCAGGTAGCACTATCACACCGATAGAGACTAACACTAGGGTGCCGACCACTCTTTTTTGTAACTTACTGGCCACAATGACTCCGTTTTAATTAAGCGTTTCCATCACCTGCCCAACGGTATGGAACGACCCAAATACGACCACACAGTCTCGCTCAGGTTCAGCCTGACTCAACGCATGTTGATAGGCGTCACTCGGTGAGCTGAATTGCATTGATGCCACCACCGGCAATTTATCGGCTGACGCGCCACGAGGTACGGCTAAAGAAGCGGGGTACCAGCAATCCACAATGCGATCAAAACAGGCTAAGGTACCCTCTATATCTTTGTCTGCTAACATCGCCACCACAGCATGCACGCGTCCTGTCAATCTCGCTTTTTGCTCAGCGAGTTTCTTTGCTAGGTAAGCGGCAGCATGCGGATTATGGGCGACGTCAAAAATCGTGTAAGGGGCGTCAGCAATAACTTGCATCCGACCGGTAACCGCGACAGACGCTAATCCCTCAGTAATGTGTGTATCAGCAATGTCGAGGTCAGCAACGCCCAGCGCCATTAAAGCCGTTGCCGCATTTTGTAGCGGAATAGCCGGAATAGGTAGATCTGTCAGTTCAAAAGCACCGGCCGCCCAACGCCACGTATCTCCTGTCATGGCATAGTGGTACTGATAGCCTAACTGATTTAATTGCGCGCCAATCGCATCAGCATGCGCAGCAACACTCGCCGGTGGTGCAGGCTGACCACATATCGCCGGTTTATCTTTCCGGAATATGCCTGCTTTTTCATAACCAATCTGATTAATGTCATTGCCCAGCCAATCACAATGATCGAGTGCGAGACTGGTGATCACAGATACGTCATGACCCACCACATTGGTGGCATCTAAACGGCCACCGAGACCCACTTCGAGGATCACGACATCAAGCGCATGCTGTTTAAATAGCTGTAACGCGGCTAAGGTACCAAATTCAAAAAAGCTCAGACTGGTTTGGCCGCGTGCCTGGTTAATTACCTCAAACGCTTGAGTATGCTCACTATCAACCAGCACGTCGCCATTGATACGGACCCGCTCATTGTAATGAATAAGATGCGGTGAGCTGTAAACCCCCGTACGGTAACCCGCGTGCTGTAATATTGCCTCTAATAAGGCGCAGGTGGTCCCCTTGCCATTGGTCCCTGCAACGGTAATCACTTTAGGCGCAGGCTTGGTCAATTGGGCGTGCTCCGCAACTGCCGCGACGCGTTCAAGGCCAAGATCGATGGCACTGGTATGGATATTTTCTAGATAAGACAGCCACGTATCCATTGAGGATGTGGCTGTTGGATGCTGTAGTTCAGACATTGACTTGGTCAGTTACTCGATGATGGGCAAATGATACCAAGGATAACGCCATGGAACACGGTCAATTATTGCTCTTGAGAGGAAGGTGCCACTTCAGGCTCTTCTAGAGGTTGAGGTTTATCTTGCTCAACATCGACGACTAATGGCGACTTAATGTTACCCAGCTTCGCCAATAGGCCCGCCAAACGCTGACGCATCTCACGACGATCAACAATCATGTCGATCGCACCATGCTCAAGCAAGAACTCACTGGTTTGGAAATCGTCTGGCAGATTCTCGCGTACGGTTTGCTCAATGACGCGACGGCCAGCAAAACCGATAATCGCTTTTGGCTCTGCGACATTAATGTCTCCGAGCATAGCAAAGCTCGCGGTCACCCCACCGTACGTTGGATCAGTGAGTACCGAAATGAATGGCAAGTTGTGACGTGACAAACGCTCAAGTGCCGCACTGGTTTTCGCCATTTGCATCAATGACATCAAGGCTTCTTGCATGCGCGCCCCACCACTGGCCGAAAAACACACCAGGCCACAATGGTTTTCGATCGCGTGCTCGACCGCTTTAACAAACCGTGCGCCGACGACTGCGCCCATCGAACCGCCCATGAACTTAAATTCAAACGCACAAGCAATCACGGGCACGTCTAGCACACTGCCTTTCATGACCACGAGTGCATCTTTTTCCCCACTGGACTTTTGCGCGGCTGACAAGCGATCTTTATACTTTTTCGAATCACGAAATTTTAATACGTCTTTAGGCTCCAGTTCACCGGCAATCTCTTCACGTCCTTCAGGATCCAAAAAGACATCCAGACGACGGCGTGCTGGCATACGCATATGGTGGTCACACTTGGGACAAACTTCCAAATTACGTTCGACATCAGCGTGATAAAGTACTTGATCACACGACGTACACTTGGTCCAAACCCCTTCAGGGATCGACGCCTTGCGTGATGAACCAATATTACTTTTGGTTAATATTTTCTCTAGCCAGCTCATGGACAACCTTTACTTAGTCATGGCTATCACAATTAGACAACCATCTTGGATTCGTAACAAATTAAACCGAATTAAATCACAAGTCTGCCAGACTTGGGATAAAAAACTGGTACTACCTATTCTGTCTCCGTACGCTTTGCGCCGAGTATGCTCTCGGATTCCATCACCTGATCGGGCAAAAACAAAGGCCCTATCGGCGGGCGTGGTAAGCCATATTGATCCGGATAATCCACCTCGACCAAATACAAACCTTCCGCTTTGGCCGTCGCGGCCGCCAAGGTGCGATCTTTCTGTGCCAGTAGCCATGCGATCCACTCTGGCGGCTGTTCTTTACGACCGACAGCCATGAGGCTGCCCGCGATATTGCGCACCATGTGATGCACAAAGGCATTCGCTTTTATATCGATCACGATAAACCGCCCCTGACGCGTGACAGATAAATGCATCACATTCCGCCATGGCGAGTGAGATTGACATTGTGCCGCACGAAATGACGAGAAATCATTCTCACCGAGTAAGTACTGACCCGCTCGCGCCATTAAGGTTTCATCCAACTCGCTATGATAGTGACTGACACCTTTACCCAGTATCGCTGGGCGCAAAGAGTGGTTGTATATCACATAGCGATAGCGGCGTGCTGTCGCACTGAATCGCGCATGAAAATCGTCTGGAACAGGCGTGGCCCAACGTACGGCAATCGCATCAGGCAAGTTTGCATTCACTCCCATCGTCCAGGCTTTTAATGGCCGTTGGCTATCGCTATCAAAATGCACCACCTGTCCGGTGCCGTGGACCCCCGAATCGGTACGCCCCGCACATTGTACTGCCACAGGGTGATTAGCGACGGTCGACAAGGCCTTTTCCAAGTGTTCTTGGACACTGGTGACTTCTCGTTGCCTTTGCCAACCGTAAAACTGGGCGCCGTCATATTCAATGCCTAACGCGAATCTCATGCCTGTGCCTTTTTAGTTACTGCTCAACAAGGCGCAGCATTATACCCATAAAGCCGGCCTGTTGCAGGTCTTAACATCGACTGTCTATTCTGAGGCCTAATAAGCAATCAGGTAGCCTGTGCTACCTGATTGTGGTGTTACCTAAGTTGTTCAAGCAGTTGCCGAGCCTCTTGCTGCAAGGCCTTGTTACCTGACTGGATCACTTTTTCTAATAAGGAAATCGCGCCATCCATATCATTCATTTCCAAGTAAGCTTTCGCCAAGTCGAGATTGGTCGATGCCTCTGTGCTGGCGGTGTCGCCATCAACATCAATCGCACTAATGTCTTCTAACACATCAGGGAATTCATCCAACCCTACGTCAAGGTTCATCTCCGCCTTATCGGGATCAATATCTGGCGTCGAGCCGTCATCGCGCATAAGCTCTTCGATACTAATGTAGTCGTCATCTTCCTGCTCTTCGCCGATAAGCTCACTCTCAGCATCACCCTCACCGAGAAGATCATCATCCAAGGCCTGTTCCAGTTCAAAGGTTTCAAGCGAGGCCGGATCGATGGCGGGTTGTTGGCTCCAATCTTCACTTTCGGCTTCTGGCTCTGGCTCATTATCGGCTTGCCAAACCGCTGCTTCTTCGTCGGATAAAGCGGAAAGATCGAGAGGCTCATCGTCATCGGATTCCGATAGCAAGGCCTCCATATTCAGACCACCGACCTGGTGATCATCGTCATTCAGATCACTGATATTGCGTGTATCGCGCTCGGGCGCCTCAGAGGTTGGCGCATTGTCTTGCTGCTCATTGAGATAAGCTCTGGCTCTGGCTCTGGCTCTGGCTCTGGCTCTGGCTCTGGCTCTGGCTCTGGCTCTGGCTCTGGCACGCTATCAAGTGCAGCTTGTTCTTCTTCGTCAACCGGTTCTGCATCTGCCAGTGCGGCTTCTTCGTCATATTCAGGCAGATTGGTTAAATCGAGTAAATCTTCCTCTTTAATATCATCGAGGTTTTCGCCTTGATCTGGCTGCTCGTTGGCGACGGGCGCTTCATCCGCTTCATCTTGTGCATCGTCGTCAGTATCGGGCTCTGCGGTGTCATCGCCTGGCGCTTCGTCCGTGTCATCCTGTGCGTCGTCCTCAGTATCGGGCTCTGCAGTGTCATCGCCTGGCGCTTCGTCCACGTCATCCTGTGCGTCGTCCTCAGTCTCGGATTCCGCAGTGTCATCGACTGGCGCTTCATCCGTGTCACCCTGTGCGTCGTCGTCAGTCGCGGGCTCTGCGGGCTGTTCTGCCTTGCGGGGATCAGGCTCTGGTTCACCCTCTGATTCATAAAGCAGTTTTTCGAGTTCCGCTTCATTAGGATCGCTGTCTTCAGCTTCTTCCCACAGTACAGGATCATCTCCCTCCGCAAGTGGATCGGATTCGTCGTCGTCACCTAACACTTCCTCCAACAAGGCGTCAGAGTCTTCAAGGTGCGGATCATCGTTGTCTAATACTTCATCCAGTAAAGCATCACTGCTTTCATCAAACTCAGTCTCCGTATCATCTTGATCATTCAACCAGCTATCGTCATCATCATCACCGACAAGCTCATCAAGAAGCTCGGTCGTGTTGTCGAGCGAAACGCTGTCTTCGTCGTCATCATCTGATAAATCAATTTCTTGGCTGAGATCTAACGCTGGCTCATCGGCAAGGGCTGAGTCAAATAATGCATCATTCGGTGCTTGCTCTTCCGACGCTTCGCTTGATTCAGGGTTATCATCCGATGTCGCCTCAGTATCACTCTCTACGTCTGCTTCTGATTCACGCGTGGACTCAGAGGGGTCCTCCGGCGCAGACTCAGTGCCCGATTCCCCGGCGAGCAAGGCATCAATGTCATCTGCACCACTGTCGTTACCTTCTTCTAGCGCTTTCGCCCACTCTGCTGCAAGCGCCTCGTCTGCACTCATTTCCTCTTCAGGGAGGGCTGCGTCGTCGGTTTCACTTTCGCTGTCGGTCGACGTTTCGGTATCGGCAGGCGGTATATTCGCCAATTCATCTAACGCACGCTCCATGTCCTCGAGTCCAATGGCATCGTCACTGGTTGGCGCAACGCTCGATTCGTTACCAGACATGTCGTCCAGTTCATCGTCAAGATTGAGATCATCAAGGTCCGTGTCATCACCAAATGCCACGTCTTCATCACTATCACCATCCTCAGTGATCTCTAACTCATCGTCAGATTGAGCTTGGTGACTCTTCCCTTCCTGCTCATCTTCAGGATCGGGCACCATGATAACCGGCATATCATCTAGCTCATCATGGTCGAGTGAGGCGGGCTCGTCATGCTCTTCGTCTTGTTTCTTGCGACGCGCCAAGAAGAAGAAAACCCCACCGACAATTAACGCGCCAGGAATGATCGCGAACATGGCGAGCAGGAGTGGATTATCCAATAAAGAGTCGACCGCGGAGGGGGGCTGCGTCTCTTGTTTCGCCTGCTGCTGACGTTGTTGTTCTAGGAAAGCACGTATTTCCTGATTCAACTCGTCATCACTGCTCATTTTTTCTTTCAGCGCATTCAGTTCGTACTGAACTTCGGATAAGCGCACTTTGAGCACATGATTACTCTCAACCAAGCGGGTCATTTCTTGATCTGAGTTTTGTAGCTGCGATTGCAACATTTCCACCACTTCAGGTTGTGGTGTCTCAGGCTCACTCGCTTCAGTGTACTGCGCCTGCTCTGTTTCTGAGGCGCTTTGTTGCGATTCTGGTTCAGCTTGCTCGGGTTCGACTTGCTCTGATGCTTGAGCGTCAGGCTGAGTGACTTGTTCACTCAATGGTGTCGTCGTTTGTGCTTGCTTACGTGCGTCATCAATTTCAAGACGATTTACGACATCTTGCGTACTTTCTCGTTCGATTTGCTCCAAGGTTGGCATCACTAATGTGCTACCTGGCTGCAAGCGATGGATATTATTATTGGCAAACGCGTCGGTATTGAGACGGAAAATCGCGCCCAATGTTTGGTAAACACTGACTTGTGTATTGGGACGCATTTGCGTCGCAATCGACCACAAGGTTTCGTTTGCACCTGTTGGGCCATATTGCTGCGCGGATTGCGCCGTAGGCGGTTGTTGTGCGGATGACGACTCAGTCGTCATTTCCTCTTGCGGGCCCAGAATACGAATGGCCGCCTCGACCGGTAAGGTAGACACACTGACGAGACTGATCGCCAATAACCCCACGACGGCAAGAAGATGCCGCCTCACTGTGTGCAAGATTATCGTCAATCGCGTTTGAGAAGAAGACTGTTCACTTTGCTGTGCGTTGGACACACCCGCACTCCCTATGGCAGAAATGGCCTCACTAAATATCTAACTATATCGGAAGCCATGCGAAAAACTGTAGTTTGATGATATAAAAGTGTGTTGCGCGATCAAACTGTGGGCGCTCTGCCTCAGTTTTGCCTCGATGATAGCATGCCCACACTTCTCGTATCGTCATCTGTGCAAATTTAATGCCTAAAAAAATACCCCATCAACGGATGGGGTACCAATCAAACTGACATGGTGATGTGTGGACCATCACGCTCTTGTCATCGTCACACGCTGTCGATTAAAGATAATCGCGCACTAAGACTTCAGCAATTTGAACCGTATTGGTCGCGGCACCCTTACGCACATTGTCAGCAACCACCCAGAGGTTTAAACCATTTGGATGGCTAATGTCGTTACGGACCCGTCCCACAAGCACCTTGTCTGATCCCGTCCCTTCTTTGACTTGGGTTGGATACTCTTCGCCTTCAAAGACTTCAATATGCTCGTGCTGGCTAAGGATTGCCATCGCCTCTGTTGCGTCAATGGGTTGACGGCATTCGATATGCACCGCTTCTGCATGGCCATAAAAAACAGGCACACGCACACAAGTAGGGTTAACCCCAATCATCTCATCAGCGAAAATCTTTTGCGTTTCCCACACCATCTTCATTTCTTCTTTGGTGTAGCCGTTATCCATAAATTGATCGATCTGAGGCAAGCAATTGAAAGCAATTTGTTTACTATAGAGCGAAGGTTCGGCATCTTGGCTATTGAGCAGTTTCACCGTTTGGCCCGCGAGTTCGTCGATACCCGACTTTCCAGATCCTGACACCGATTGATAGGTAGAGACGTTAATACGTTCGATCCCCACGGCATCGTAAATGGGTTTTAATGCGACCAGCATCTGAATCGTTGAGCAATTGGGATTTGCAATAATATTGCGGTTACGAAAATCACCAATCGCGGCTGGATTAACTTCCGGCACCACCAAGGGCACATCGAAATCATAGCGGAATTGTGAGGTATTATCGATCACCACGACTCCTGCTTCTGCGGCAATAGGCGCCCAATGTGCGGAGGTTTGCGCGCCTGCCGAAAACAAGCCAATTTGAACTTGGGTCCAATCAAAGGTGTCGACGTTTTTCACACGCAAACTTTCGCCTTTGAAGGTAATGGTTTCACCGGCACTGCGCTCGCTGGCAAGCAGGTGGAGAGTGCCAATAGGAAAATCGCGCTCTTCTAAAATGTCGATAATGGTACGGCCTACCGCACCTGTTGCGCCCAAAACCGCAACATCAAATGCTTGTGTCATGCGTGCTCCTCAATACTAAAGCCCAGCTTAGCCAGCGACTGTAACCCGAAATCAGCGTGTCCGGCTACCGTGATCGCACTGTACTCACGTCGATCCCAGTAATTTTTTCGTAATTGGTCAAAGGCTGTACGCTGTGCCGGTTTGTTCTCCCCTGCTTGTGTCATCGCTCGGCGAAAATCACTATCGTCGCGACGGATATCATAAACAAGTTGGGTTAACGCCATAAGTTCAGTCTGCTGCCAAGGCGCGGCTAGTTGCACAGAAGGAATGGGCGCTTTCGGCAATAGATCGGTGGCGTCAGCGCGCTGTGGTAACGATAAATGTTGGCATAAGGCATTAAACACCATGGTGGTACCGCGTGCTTTTCCTTCCAATCCATAGCCAGCGATATGTGGCGTTGCAAAGGTTAGCCGTTCGACCAACGCAAGATCGACCTCGGGCTCATGCTCATACACGTCCAAAACTGCATCCATATCGCCTCGTGCCAGCCGTGTCTTAAGCGCTTGATTATCAACAATCGGGCCGCGTGCGGCATTAATCAAAATGCTTCCCGGTGCGAGTGCATTTAAACGAGCGTGATTCATCAAATGATGAGTAGGGTGCTCACCAGTCGACGTCAGAGGCGTATGAAAGGTCACCACATCCGATTGTGCAATCAGCGTATCAATATCCACCATATCCGCGCGATTCTCACGCGCCTGACGCGGCGGATCGCAGAGCAAGGTTTTAATGCCCAGTGCAGCTAAACGCTCAGCTAAGTAACTCCCAACGTGACCGACACCGACAATACCGACGGTTCGGTCGGTCAATTTAAATGCTTGCTGTTGCGCCAACACCAATAAGGCACTGATCACATATTCCGCGACCCCAACTTTGTTGCAGCCCGGCGCTGCCGTGGCATATACGCCTTGTGCTTGCAGTGCATCAAAATCAAGGTGATCTTCTCCCGCGGTAGCCGAGCCGACAAAGCGTAATTGCTTGGCATCTTTAATCAACGCGTGATTAACATGCGTGACACTGCGCACCAACAAAGCGTCGGCATCTTGGATATCTTCCGCACCGATCGCCCGACCAGGTAAGGCAACGACTTCACCTAATTGGCTAAACAATGCCTGGGCGTAGGGCATGTTTTCATCTACAACTATTTTCACGGTCAGCATCCTGTTTTTAACGTCGCGTACGAGCGCTGAAAAATAACGCCCATTGTATCGCCCTACCTGCAAGAAAACATCCGCCAAAAAGCATGCCCCCACGTCGGGCCAATAATAAAAAACCCGGCCGTGGCCGGGTCCATTGAGAACCTGAAAATAAGCGCGATATTAGCCGCGATACTTTTCAATCACCAAGGTGGCGTTCGTTCCGCCAAATCCGAAGCTGTTTGACATAACACGAGTGAGTGCTTGCTCACGTGGTTGTGTCACAATATCTAGCCCATCAGCGGCCGGATCCAAGTTATCAACATTGATACTCGGGGCGACAAAGCCGTGCGCCAGCATTAGCGTCGAGTAAATGGCTTCATGCGCCCCAGCAGCACCGAGTGCATGGCCTGTCATCGACTTGGTCGCGGAAATAGCAGGGCTCTTACCACCAAAGACTTCTTGGATGGCACCAAGCTCTTTGACATCACCCACTGGCGTTGACGTGCCATGGGTGTTGATATAATCCACTTCGCCATCAACATCTTGCATCGCCATATTCATACAGCGCACCGCCCCTTCGCCGGATGGCGCGACCATATCATAGCCGTCAGACGTTGCCCCATAGCCGACAATTTCACCATAAATGGTGGCACCACGCGCCAGCGCATGCTCAAGCTCTTCAACCACCAGCATACCGCCGCCGCCAGAAATCACGAAACCATCGCGATCGGCATCATAGGTACGTGACGCTTTTTGTGGATCATCATTGTATTTGGTTGAAAGTGCGCCCATGGCGTCAAACATCATGGTGAGTGACCAATCAAGCTCTTCGCCGCCACCAGCAAACACGACGTCTTGTTTACCCAATTGAATCAGCTCAAGCGCATGGCCAATACAGTGTGCCGATGTCGCACAGGCCGAGCTCATGGTGTAGTTGACCCCTTTAATTTGAAACGGGGTCGCCAAGCACGCTGAGACCGTGGATGACATAGTACGTGGCACCATATAAGGGCCGACGCGTTTTACACCTTTCTCGCGTAAGGTATCAACCGCCGTGACTTGGTTGACCGATGATGCGCCCCCAGAACCGGCAACTAGGCCCGTTCTCGGATTAGAAACTTGCTCAGGGGCTAAGCCTGAGTCTTCAATCGCCTGCTCCATGGCTAAATAGGCGAAGCCAGCCGCGTCCCCCATAAAGCGCATTTTTTTACGATCAATGTGGTCGGCTGGGTTAAGTTTGAGATCCCCCCAAACGTTGCTGCGCAGCTTCATATCTGCAAACTGCTGAGAGAAGTTAATGCCAGATTTCCCCGCTTTGAGCGACTCCAGCACTTCTTTGACGTTGTTACCAATACTGGAAACAATCCCCATGCCTGTAATGACAGCTCGTTTCATGATTCTTTCCTAGACGTTAATTTCGCAGTGGATGATAGCGTTTTTAAAGCTGATAAGTGGTCAGCTTTCCTTTCTATCAGTACAATTTCCATCTTCTCTTTCCTGTGTACGAGGCATTTGTGAGCACTCCCTCAATCGACCATGCAAAAATCAGCTGGAATGATACAGGTACGCCTGTTGCTGATCAGTTCGACGACGTCTACTTTTCCAATCACGACGGCTTAGCGGAGACCCGCTACGTGTTCTTGGCGCAAAACCAGCTGCCCGAACGTTGGCATACGGCATCCCAGTCACGCTTTGTGATTGCAGAAACCGGATTTGGGACCGGGCTAAACTTTCTCGCCACCTGGCATGCCTTTGACCAATTTCGCCATGCTAACCTTGATAGCACCGTCACGCACCTCCACTTTATCAGTTTTGAAAAGTACCCTTTGACCGTAGAAGATCTCGCGCGTGCCCATCAAGCTTGGCCCGAGCTTGCAAACTATGCTGAGCAACTCCGCGCCCATTACCCCGTACCGTTAGCGGGTTGTCAACGTATTGTATTAGCTGATGGTCAGATTACACTCGATTTATGGTTTGGGGATATTAAAGATTGGTTACCACAAGTACCGACAGGTCAGGAAGGGATTGTTGATGCCTGGTATTTAGATGGTTTTGCCCCAAGCAAAAACCCTGAAATGTGGAACCAGGATTTATTTAATGGCATGGCAAGACTTGCGCGAGAGCAGTGTACCTGCGCGACGTTCACCGCGGCCGGCTTTGTCCGCCGTGGACTGATTGACGCCGGCTTTGAGATGAAAAAGGTAAAAGGCTTTGGTCACAAGCGAGAAATGTTAGCGGGTGCTTTACCTGCTCGCCAAGCCACTGCCAGCCATCCACCTTGGTATGCGCGCACATCCGCCGCAACAGCGGATGACATTGCCATTATTGGTGGTGGTATTGCCAGTGCAGCCTTGATTAGCGCATTACTTCAGCGAGGCAAGCAAGTCACGCTTTATTGCCAAGACCCGCAGCCAGCGGCAGGCGCATCCGGCAATCAGCAAGGAGCGGTTTATCCACTCCTTAATGGTAACAACGACAACTTGAGTCAGTTTTTTGCGCCCGCTTTTTTATTTGCTCGGCAGTTTATTCGCCAACAGGCTGAACAAGGCATCGCCTTTGAACATGACTGGTGTGGTGTTACCCAACTAGGCTATGACGAGAAAAGCGCCTCTAAGCTCGAAAAAATGCTTCATGGCGCATTTCCTGAGGCACTGGTCATGCGCGTAAGCCAAGACGCAGTGACAGAAAAAGTGGGGGTAGAAACTGGGCATGCCGGTGTGTTTTACCCGCTGGGCGGCTGGCTCAGTCCGCAACAGTTTACCGCAGGCGTGATTGGTGCCGCTATCACCCGCGGACAGCTAAGCGCGCATTTTGATTGTCACATCAATGCGTTAACACAAACGGACAATGGTTGGACCCTGAGTACCGCCAACGGTGAGCTGTGTCACCAGAACGTGATTATCGCCAATGGGCACCAAGCGGATAACTTTAATCAAACGGCGCCTATTCCGGTTTACCCCGTGCGCGGCCAAGTGAGCCACGTTCCCACCAATGCTGACCTCCGCGCACTGAACACGGTGTTATGTTTTGAGGGCTATTTAACACCGGCAAATCAGGCTGGTGAGCATTGCTTAGGCGCAAGCTATGCACGCAATAATGCCGACCTTGAATTTCAATCGGCCGATCAGGTTGAAAACCAGCAGCGCTTAACCGGCTGTATTAACACTGATTGGGCACACCATGTGCCTGTTGCCAAAACAGGACGCGTTGGTGTGCGCTGTGCCAGTCGCGATCATTTGCCATTTATCGGCAATGTGTGTGATTACGACGCACTGCTTTTAGCCTACCAAACCCTGCAAAAAGACAAGGAAAAAGCCGGTTCCGTCCCGGTTTACCCTGGGCTATATTGCCTTCTGGGGCTGGGCTCTCGCGGTCTTACCTCCGCCCCTCTCGCCGCAGAAATCCTCGTCGCTCAGTTATGTGATGAGCCCTTGCCTTTGCCACAGTCAGTACTCGATACCCTGCACCCGGGACGCATGTGGATCCGCAAACTGCTAAAAGGTAAAGCGGTGTAGCGAATCATTAGTTATATATCAATAAAAACAAGCACGTGTGGGGGAAAACAACCAAGCCATCGTCGAGGCGATGGCTTGATAATCACTGGATACCGCAGAACAGGCGTTGAAAAGCGCAGTTATTGAGAAACGCAGTATTGCAGTGTTACGCCGATTTTTCGACTTGTTGCTGAAGCAGATCCCAAAGCGCCCCGACCAAGCGTTGATCGCCCGGTGAGAGTTCACTCGCATTTTTCGACAAGCTAGTGTCCACGCGCGCTTTTAATGACGCCACTTCATCCATGCCCTCTAACTCACAATCCGCAGCCGCCAGCGAGACGTGGCCGCGTAAATAGCCACTCGCAAATAATTCATCGTCTGAGGCAGTGTCTACCATCTCATCGATTAATGCCAAAATGCGTGCTTCATAATCTTGAACTTTCATCTTATTAACCTTAGCTGGGCAACGTAAAGTCATCGGGCCCCAGAGCAGAGACACCGTAAAAGTCTCGCAAGGTATCAGAAAACTGCTTAGCGCGCACGGGCAACGCCGGGCTTGCCTCTGCGTCAGATAAATAATCAATGACTTGATGACGGACTTTGCCCGCAAAGGCATGGCGATCGGGCTCTACACCACTTAAGTTGTCGCAGCTGACTTGAAAACGAAAGCCACAGCTTGCCGCAAGGATCCACTCAATCGCTTGAGGCTTAACTTCTACCGCTTCAAACGCGGCTTGCGTGTCAGCATCGCGGCCATCGGGGTGATACCAATAGCCATAATCTTCCAGTTGACGGCGTTTCTCACCGGCAATGGTCCAGTGTGCGATTTCGTGTAGCGCTGAGGCAAAAAAACCACGCGCAAAGATCACGCGGTGATGCGGATGATTTGAATTCGCCGGCAGATAAATAGGCTCATCGCCGCCCAGTAACAGCTCGGTGTTAAAAGTCGCGAGAAAGGTTTGGTTAAACAGTTGAATTAAATCGTGATAGTTATGAGTCATAGGGGAAAGTTACAAACATGCCCCGCCAACGAATGGCGGGGGAGCGTCAACAAATAACAAGATACATGAGGTGTGTGTGAATTGGCGGGCCGGCTTTTAACGGCCAACTTGCCCACGATGACGGAGCAAATGGTCCATCAGTACGATTGCCACCATGGCTTCGGCAATCGGCACCGCGCGGATCCCCACACAAGGATCATGACGGCCTCGGGTCACCACATCGGCAGCGTCACCATGAACATCAATACTCTTACCCGGCACTGTGATGCTAGAGGTGGGCTTTAATGCCAAGTGCGCGACCAGTGGCTGCCCTGAAGAGATACCGCCAAGAATGCCTCCCGCATGGTTCGAGGCAAACCCGTCCGGGTGGATTTCATCACGATGCTCACTGCCACGCTGATTCACCACGTCAAACCCATCTCCGATTTCGACCCCTTTCACCGCGTTAATCCCCATCAATGCATGGGCAATATCGGCATCTAAACGGTCAAACACCGGCTCGCCAAGGCCGACAGGAAGGTTTTCTGCCACCACGGTGAGCTTGGCACCGATTGAATCTCCGTCTTTTTTCAGTTGACGGATCAACGCATCCAATTCCTCAAGTTTATTCACATCTGGGCAAAAGAAAGGGTTTTGCTCAACTTGCGCCCAGTCGACGGTATCGATAGTGACCTCGCCCATTTGCGCCAGATAAGCGCGCACTTGAATGCCGTGCTCTTGCGCAAGGTACTTTTTAGCCACCGCACCGGCTGCCACGCGCATGGCTGTCTCACGCGCCGACGAACGACCGCCGCCACGATAATCACGGACGCCATATTTATGGTGATAGGTGAAATCAGCATGGCCTGGACGAAACACATCTTTGATTTTGGAATAATCTTTTGAGCGTTGATCCGTGTTTTCAATCATCAACCCAATCGATGTGCCGGTGGTTTGTCCCTCAAACACACCAGAGAGAATTTTGACCGCATCGGGCTCACGGCGCTGCGTGGTGTACTTAGACGTGCCCGGCCGGCGACGGTCCAGATCCTGTTGCATGTCTGCTTCCGTCAGCGCTAACCCCGGTGGGCAGCCATCAATAATAGCGCCTAACGCCACGCCATGACTTTCTCCAAAGGTGGTGACGCGAAAAATTTGTCCAATCGTATTGCCTGCCATGCCTTCCTCTGTTTGCCTGATGGGYATTGTTGTGTTTTTGCATACTTTGTTAGCAATTAACCATAAAGCAACCAAAGACGCAAAAAAATCCGCTGACTCGCCCCCTAAATAGAAAAAAGCCAGCACAAGGGCTGGCTAAGTAACACGAGCAAAGGCACGCATTAATCGCGATAAAGGGCAAATTCATCGGCACAGGCGACTAAATCGCGACGCGTGATCATAAAGACACCATGGCCTCCCTGCTCGAATTCAAGCCAATGCAAGGGCAAATGTCCATACTGCTCTTGCATATGCACCATGGAGTTGCCCACTTCACAGATCAACACACCGTCTTCGCTAAGATAATCCGGCGCATTGGCAAGCATTCGACGCACTAACTTCAATCCATCCGTCCCCGCGGCGAGGCCCAGTACCGGCTCATGACGGAACTCATCCGGTAAGTCGTCCATGTCTTCTGCATCGACATAAGGCGGGTTGCTCACAATTAAATCGTATTTGTCTTGTGGCACTTCTTTAAGCAAATCGGAACGGATTGGGATCACTTGCTCTTCCAAGCCGTGATCCTGAATATTGATTTCGGCAACATCGAGCGCATCGGTGGAAATATCAACCGCGTCTATCTCGGCATCGGGGAAGGCGTAAGCACAGGCAATCGCGATACAGCCACTGCCGGTACACAGATCCATTATTCGGTTCGGTGCATGCGGCAAAATACCGGCAAACTCTTGTTGGATGAGCTCACCTATCGGAGAGCGAGGCACCAATACCCGTTCGTCGACAAAGAACTCTAAACCACAGAAATAGGCCTTATTGGTCAAATACGCGACCGGCGTTTTATCGTTAATACGCGCAATCACACGCTCAACAATACGATGCTTTTCACTGGTTGTTAGGCGAGAAAAACGGGTTTCAGACGGGACATCAATAGGAAGATATAAGGTCGGGAGTACCAGCTGAACCGCTTCATCCCAAGCATTGTCAGTGCCATGGCCGTAAAATAACCCTGCCGCATTGAAACGACTGACTGTCCAGCGCAGCATGTCTTGCAGCGTATGTAACTCACTGACCACTTCTTCAGTAAAAATCGTATCCACATTGGCCTCCATCGGCTTCATGCAATTTGGGGTCGCCCTTTGACGCTAGGTCAGTACAATAAGCAGCATTTTGAGCTGGCTGATTGTACAATGAGCCTATTACCTCGGAGACAGTTTTTTTATGAGCAAAAAACCATCGATGACGGAAGAGGAGTTAGCACTATTCCGTGATGCCGTCAAAGGCGCAAAAAAGTTGGAGCAGGATACCATAAACCCGCCACAACGCCAGATGAGCAAACCACGTAAACAACGCCAGTTTGAGCGGCAAAGTAGCGACCATGCCTTTTATTTCTCCGATCAGTTTGAGCCACTTTTAACGGAGTCAGGGCCCATGCACTATGCGCGGCAAGACGTCTCTAAGTACGAAGTCAAACGGCTTCGTCGTGGCGTCTATGTGCCCGATATCTATTTAGATTTACATGGCATGACCCAAACCGAGGCAAAGCGAGAGCTCGGGGCGATGCTCGCCGAGTGCGTCAAAGAGGGGACCGGCTGTGCCAGCGTGATGCACGGTATTGGTAAAGGCATCCTCAAAGAAAAAATCCCCCTCTGGCTCGCCCAGCATCCCAGCGTGATGGCGTTTCATCAAGCGCCACGCGAGTTTGGTGGCGATGCTGCCCTCTTGGTATTAATCGAAGTGCCTGAGCGTTAGCGTCCGAGCTGACGTGGCGACATCAGGGTAGCCAGTGACGCCTGTTGCGTCGCTGTGTCAACGTCAATGATCGCCATTGCCGAGGTGGCAAACATTGGCGGTTGGCCCTCTTTTATCCATTCATTGGTCAAGTAGCCAACCAGCGGTAAATGTGAGATCAACAAAATCACACCGGGATTATCTACCTCTATCATCGCGCTTAGATACGTATGGACCTGATCGCTGTTTCCATACGGCGTAATACCCTCTTCAGTGAGTACTTCGCCAGCGGCAGGCAATAGAGGCGCACATGCTTGCCATGTCTGTTGCGCGCGTAAATACGGACTGACGAGTACTTTATCAATGGCCTGCCCGTTAAGCTGCTGCTGGAGCCAGGTTGCCATTTGTTGGCTTTGTTGCTCGCCATGCGCGGTCAATCCGCGTTCACTATCACTGGCCGCGAACGCTTGTGCTTCGCCATGACGCATTATGATCAATTTCATCGCGTTAATACCCACACTTCTATACTGAGATTTGCTGCATGCTACCAAGGTAAAACACCAAAGACCAAATAAGTGGTTTGCGACTCTGGTCAGTGGTAGTCATACTTAACCTTAACTTATTTACTTTAAAAGTGAGTTGCTTGTGTACGTCAGCCCAAACGACAACAAACACTACCGTTATATCACGCTGCCTAATGCATTGCGTGTTTTACTGATCAACGATCCACAGGCGCATCGCAGCGCCGCGGCCTTGTCGGTCAATGTGGGGCACTTTCATGATCCGGTAGACCGACAAGGGCTCGCTCACTTTCTCGAGCACATGCTATTTTTAGGCACTGAGTCTTATCCAGTGATTGGCGATTTTCAGCGATTTATCAGCCAACATGGTGGCCATAACAACGCCTGGACGGGGACAGAAAATACCACCTTCTTTTTCGATATTCGTCCCAATCAGTTCGCCCCCGCCTTAGATCGCTTCAGCGCTTTCTTTATTTCACCGCGCTTCGACGCAGATGCCGTGGATAAAGAACGTCAATCAGTTGACGCTGAATATCGCATGAAGCTCAATGATGATGTGCGACGTATCTATCAAGTTCACAAAGAAACCATTAATCCTCAGCATCCGTTTGCCAAATTCTCCGTCGGTAGTGTAGAAACATTGGCCGACCGTCCGGATCAATCAGTGCGCGATGATTTGATCGCATTTTATCACGCCAATTACAGCGCGAATTTGATGACGGTTGCGCTCACCGGACCACAATCGCTCGATGATCTTGAGGCGCTGGCCCAGCAATATTTTGCCGCGATTGCTAATCATGATTATCCCGTGCTTACCGTTGACGCACCGCTAGTGACCAAGGCCGAGCGCCATCAATGGGTCACCATTGCGCCGCTTAAAGAGGTGCGCAAACTCACCCTCGCTTTCTCTGTGCCAGAAAGCCCTGATCAATATCGTACCAAGCCTTTATCTTACATTGCCCATCTGCTCGGTTATGAAGGCCCGGGTAGCCTGATGTCTTTATTAAAAAATAAAGGCTATATCAACACACTCTCAGCAGGCGGCGGGATCAGTGGGCGAGACTTTCGCGAGTTTACACTTGGCTTTGCGCTCACCGAATTGGGCTTAAGCCACATCGACGATATCATCACCCATGTTTTTGAAGCGATCGCATTGATTCGACAGAACGGTGTCCAAGCTTGGCGCTATCAGGAAAAGCGGCAAGTGCAAGAGTTAGCTTTTCACTATCAAGACGCACTTCGCCCTATTGATACCGTGAGTCAGTTGGTCATGAATATGCACCATTACGCACCGGCCGATCTCTTGTATGGGGATTATATGATGGCCGGCTTCGATCACACTCAAATTCAAACCATGTTGCAGCATATGAGCGTCGATAACGTTCGAGTGATGCTGGTGGCAAAAGGCTTTAGCCATGATCAGCAAGCAGACTGGTATCAAACGCCTTATTCCATCAAACGGTTTTCTGCTAAGCAAATCGCACAATGGAAAACAGACTCGATATCGCCAGCGCTCGCCCTACCGGATCCAAACCCCTACATTGCCGATGCACTGCACCCGCTCCCCGTTGAGCCCGACCAAAGTGACACCCCGCACTTAATAGAGACGTTGCCAGGCTTTCGTCTCTGGCATGGCCAAGAGCCACACTTCCGCGTGCCGAAAGGGCATGTCTATATTGCCATTGATAGCCCACATGCGGTCGCGACGGTTAAAAATATTGTCATGACCCGGCTTAGCGTTGAGATGTTATTAGAAGCACTGAATGAGCAAGCGTATCAGGCCGAAATTGCGGGCATGAATTACAATTTGTATGCGCACCAAGGCGGCGTGACCTTAACCCTCAGTGGCTTTAACGATAAGCAACCTTTATTACTCAAGCTGATTTTACAACGATTTTCTCAGCGCAGTTTTAATCCCGAACGCTTTGAAACGATCAAAGCGCAGCTAAAACGAAGCTGGGAAAATGCCGAGAAGAATAAACCACTCAGTCAACTATACAACAGCATGACTGGCTTACTACAACCCAATAACCCACCGTATCATGCCCTTTTAAGCGCTTTAGAGACGGTGACGTTGCGCGATCTGCCTGAATTTGTCGAGGCAATGCTCGCTACCCTCCACGTCGATATGTTTGTTTATGGCAATTGGCATCTAAACCATACGCAAGCACTGGCCAACACCGTGAAAGATGCGCTACGCGTAGAAGGGCAAGCCTATCAAGAATCAGTACGACCGCTGACCTTGCTCGACGGTGTGGGCACCGTCAGTTATGAGCGCACACTTGGACACGCGGAGTCCGCACTCTTGGTATATTATCAAAGCGCATCTACCGACCCGGAGGCGGTGGCGACCTATACCCTCGCGAACCATCTCATGTCGTCCGCTTTTTTTAACGAATTACGGACTAAACAACAACTTGGTTATATGGTTGGCGCGAACAATTTACCCCTCAATCGTCACCCTGGATTGATTTTTTACGTGCAATCGCCGTTGGCAGGCCCTGAGTTATTAATGGGGGCGATTGACGATTTTTTGAATGCGTTTTTTATGGTGCTCTTGGAGATGAGCGAATCGCGTTGGCAGAGCAGCAAACAGAGCCTACTCGCCCAGGTGCGAGAGCCAGATAATAATTTACGCGCGCGTGCGCAACGTTACTGGATCAGTATTGGCAACAAAGATTATCACTATCAACGTCGCGAGCAAGTGGCCGACGCCATGGCTGAGCTCACACGCGCTGATATGGTACGCTTTGTGGTCAATACCTTAAAACCAAGAACCGCCGATAGACTTGTGATGCACAGCTGTGGCATTGACCACCAAGACGATGCCACCCTAGACGGCGCTCACCCTATTACCGATATTGAGGCTTTCCGTGCACGATGTCGGCGCAGTGAAGACTAACCTACCGTTAAAATATAAAAAAACAGGGCCGCGCTTTATGGCCCTGTTTTTTGCTTGGCGCTCGCTCTTTTTTAAGCGACGCGCTTATTCGGTATCTGGATAGAAGACATCGCCTTCTTTCGCCATTGCCAACAGACGTTCACAAGGCGCAAACCGGTCACCGTAACGATTTTGATGCGCTTGGAGCAAGCTCACCACACGTTCGATACCAATATGATCCATGTAGCGGAACGGTCCGCCCAAAAATGGCGGGAAGCCAATGCCAAAGATCGCACCAATATCGCCATCTCGTGCGGAGCGAATGACGCCCTCGTCGAGGCAACGTGCCGCCTCATTCAGCATCATCAGCGCGCAACGCTGGGCCACTTCATGACCAGATAAACTCGCATTGAGTTTAATATTCAATAAGCTATAGATCTTTTTATCAACCTGCTTACCTTTACTGCCTTTTTTACTGGCATCGTAGCGATAAAAGCCTTTACCGGTTTTACGCCCTTTACGGTCATCATTTAACAGCACATCAAAGACATCTGGCGCTTCAAAGCGCTTACCCAGCTCTTGGGTGAGAATTGGCGCAATTTTAGCCCCAATATCAATCCCCACTTCGTCAAGCAACGTAATAGGACCGACCGGRAAACCAAAGTCGAGCAATGCATTATCGATATGCTCAATCGTTTCGCCAGCCAATAACACACGCGCCGCCTCGTTCATATATGGGGCGAGAATTCGGTTCACATAGAATCCAGCGCTATCCCCCACCACAATCGGTGTTTTCCCCTGTTTGCGAGCAAGCTCGACCACGGTAGATATCGTCTTATCACTGGTCCCTTGATGTGGAATTACCTCGACTAAAGGCATTTTTTCCACCGGGCTGAAGTAATGCAAGCCAACAACCTTCTCTGGCCGCTGGCTGCCTTCGGCAATTTGGTGGATAGGCAATGAAGAGGTATTGGTGGCAAAAATAGCGTCTTTACTTGTTATCGACTCCATCTCTTGCACCATACGGTGTTTTAGCGATAAATCTTCAAACACCGCTTCAACCACCACGTCAGCATTCGACAAGGTCGTGGCTTGTGTGTCACCAGACAGTTGCATCATGGTCGCTTGCAACTCAGCTTTACTGATTTGCTTGCGTTTCCGCTTTTTGTTGAGCAATGCGTAACTGTAGCGAAGCGCGTTTAAAATGCCGTCTTCACTGACATCTTTCACTCGCACGGGGTAACCGGCTTTGGCAACGGAGACATGGGCGATGCCCGCCCCCATCAAGCCACCACCGAGAACACCGACTCGTTCAACCTGACCTGGCTCAGCGTCCGCGCCATTTTCTTTTTTCATCGCGGTCGTTGCAAAGAAGAGACTGCGTAATGACTTTGACTCAGGCGTCATCACCAGCTCGCCAAACTGTCGAGCTTCTTCCGCGAAACCTGTTTTTAGTCCTTTATCTAGACCTTTTTTGACCACCGCTAAGATAGCATCCGCTGCCGGATAATTACCCCGCGTTTTGGCACGCGCTTTTTTACCCGCTTGATCAAAGACGAGGTTACGCCCTACCGAATTTCCGCTTAACATCCAGCTTTGCCATGTCCGGCTGCGTTTCGGCTTGGACTTTTGCGCCAACGCTTCGGCGACATCAAGCAGAACCGTATTCGGAACACAATCATCAATCACGCCGAGTTTTTTCGCTTTCTTCGCCCGAAGCTGCTTACCGGTTAGCATCATGTCCAATGCATCGGGGACGCCTATTAAGCGCGGTAAACGCTGCGTACCGCCCGATCCGGGAAGCAGACCAAGTTGCACCTCCGGCAAGCCCAGTCGCGTTTTATCCCAATCAGTAGCAACCCGACTGTGACAGGCAAGAGCTAACTCTAACCCACCGCCTAAACAAGGACCATGAATCGCAGCCACCACATGAAAAGGCAGTTTTTCAATGCGTGAGAATAAGGCTTGTCCTTGTCCCGCTATCTCACTCGCTTGTTCGGCACTTTCACACGCCTCTAGCATGCGCACGTCAGCGCCTGCGACAAAGTTGTCCGGTTTGCCAGAGTGAATCACCAGTCCTTTAATCGACTGATTGCCCTCAAGTTGATCCAGCACCGCTGAAACGCCCTCGACAAAACTCGCTTGCAAGGTGTTCATGCTCTCGCCAGGCACATCAATGGTCAGCCAAGCAATGTGATTATCAGCAATCGTTAGCGTAAAGGCTTGCGTATTATCGGTTGTCATTATTCTGCCTCCAAGATCATTGCAGCACCTAGCCCACCGGCCGCACACGCGGTGTTAAGCGCTAATCCTCCACCACGACGTTTAAGCTCACGCAGTGTTTGAGTGATCATGCGCGCGCCTGTAGCAGCAAAGGGATGACCGTAAGCAAGCGAGCCGCCCAGCACGTTGAATTTGTCCATATCAATTTCACCAATGGCGCGATCACGATTGAGGTGCTCACGGGCAAAGGTATCAGAGGCAAACATTTTCACATTCGATAGGGTTTGCGCGGCAAACGCTTCGTGCATATCAATTAAGGTGAGATCCGCCAACGTGATCCCCGCTCGGTCTAACGCCATCGGGGTCGCATACGAAGGGCCCATCAACATATCTTTTTGTACGCCAATCGCCGAAAACGCGTAGGAACGTATATAGCCTAAGACCTCGAGCCCAAGCGCTTTAGCACGGCTTTCTGGCATCATTAATACTGCCGCCGCACCATCAGTAAGCGGCGTACTGTTTGCCGCGGTCACAGAGCCATGTTTACGGTCAAATGCAGGGCGTAATTTGGCATAATCTTCCAGGGTGGAATGGGGACGCAAGTTATTATCTTGTCCAATCCACGCTTTGTATGGCTCAGGGTACGCCGTCATGACTTCATCACTGAGCAAGCCTTCATCCCACGCTTTACTGGCAAGCTGATGAGAGCGAAGCGCGAGTGCGTCTTGATCGCCTCGTGAAATTTGATGTGACTTCGCCATTTGCTCAGCGGTCTGCCCCATGCTGAGGCCGGTTGAGTATTCGGCGACAGCCGGTGGTACAGGGGCTAAATCTTTAACCGATAGCTTACTGAGCAGCTTTAAGCGTTTACTCATGGTTTTCGCTTTGCTTAAATCTAACAAGGTACGGGCGAGCTTTTTGCTTACGCCAATCGGCAAGACCGATGATGAATCCGCGCCCCCGGCAATTCCCACTTGGATATTGCCTGCAATCATGCTTTCTGCCACATTGGCAACGGCTTGAAAGCTGGTCGCACAGGCACGGGTGACACTGTAGGCATCGGTGTGAATGTCCATCCCCGTACCCAATACAATTTCTCGCGCAATGTTGGGGGCTTCAGGCATTTGCACTACCTGCCCAAACACCACTTGCTCAATGTCTTTTGGGGAAATACTGCTGCGGTTCAGCAGTTCTTGTACCACCATTTTGCCCAAATCAACCGCTGGCACATCAGTGAACGCGGTTGATTGGCGCGCAAATGGCGTACGCAGCCCAGACACAATGGCAATACGATCGCCATTGCCGGTTTTAAGATGTTGCTGAGACGTCATCACTGCTCCTTAGGATGTTCTACAGGTCCGACCAGGATTGTAACCAAGTTGTTACTAGCTTAAAACACCCGTTTTAATTGATTGGTAAGATTGCCAACAAGCGCACAGTTCCGTGTACCCTGTACCGAGAGTGATTTAATAACAGCAGATTGAAAAGAAACTACGGCATAAAAAAAAGGGGCTACACGCTAGCGTGAGCCCCAAAAAAGATTGGAAAGCAAAACGATAATCTGGGAAGTGTGCAGTGCTTTTCCCGCACCCAGATCCGAACAGAAAGTCATATCATTCAAAAAGGAAACGCCGTTCACTCAACCTCACGAGTGTCGACACATGGCCGATAACGACAGGGTTAACTTTACCGATTTGCAGGGATTCAATATTGAAACAGATCAAACTTGTGCCGATTTTTCACCTAAGCTGAAATTAAATGACAAATCACTCGGTCTATAGACAGACGCATCGATAAAAAAGGTTCATCCTGCATGACTCGACAAGCCCGCTACGAGGCATTGGTACGCGCTTGGCACCGTGATCTCTACCGGTATGCCTATTGGCTGGCCAAAGATCCACATATCGCCGAAGACTTAGTTCAAGAGACGTGCCTGCGTGCCTGGCGATCCTTGGACAGTTTGCACGACGAGAAGGCAGCGAAAGCCTGGTTGATCACTATTTTGCGCCGAGAAAACGCACGACGTTTTGAACGCAAACAGCACGATCATGTCGATATACAAGACGGAGAATGGGAAGATAAAACCCGTCCCAGCCAAGAAGCTTCAATGGAACAGCGCTGGTTACATCGACAAATTGCCGCCCTCGCCCCGGAATATCGCGAACCATTGGTGCTCCAAGTGATTGTCGGCTTTAGCGGTGAGGAAATTGCGCAACTGTTAGATTTAAATAAAAACACCGTGATGACACGCTTATTTAGGGCCCGTGCACAACTCAAAGAAGCGCTTGATAATCCAACGGCAGGAGGGCAACAGTATGGACGATCTTGAATTTCGACGCCGTCTTTTGGCCGACCCGTCTGATCCCGAGCTACAGGCATCGAAGGCGGCCTCTCCCCGTCATCAACGCTATGCCGAGGATGTCGCCAATCTCGATAGCAAAATAGACCAAGCGCTTCGCGTTGATGTGCCTGAGGACTTAGCCGATAAAATTCTATTTTCACAAACCAACGATACCGAGCAACCCGAGCGCCGAACTCGCGGGTACCTTGCTATGGCAGCATCCATTGCGTTTGTGTTTGGACTGACACTCGGCCAGTTAAATTGGGGCATTACGACGCCGGATCTAAATCGTACTGCACTGGATCACTATTATCATGAACAGACATTTATTGCGGGCATCAACGAAGCCGCGACGGTTGAGCAAGTGAACGCCAAATTGCAACCTTTTGGCAAAGCCTTCAGTAAGTTGCCAGGCGAGATCACCTATATTAATCATTGCAGCTTTGGTGGCCAACACGCACTGCATATGGTGATGCGAGCCAGCGGGCAGACCTATACGGTGTTTGTGGTGCCATCGGCCAGCCAAGCGCCAGCCGAGAAAAGCGATGGCACAATGCACTCGGTCAGCCTGCCGGTACAATCGGCCAATGTCATTGTGGTGGGCAAGACCAGCGGCCAGACCGCTCCACTGGCTGAGCAACTACAGCAACAACTCATGCCCACTGCAATCTAGTATCAAGCTGCGGATTAATCAGCGACAGCTTATGCTGTTAACAGGCAGGCTCCTGGACAACCAGGTGCCTGTTTTTAGCGACGATTCCCATTATCGACGTTAGCCAACCCGCTAACTCCCCTCTCTTTCGTTACAGCTGTTCGCTGAGTTGCCTTTCACCTGATGCGAATTCCATCAACTCATCAGATTATTCCTTATTATTGTATTATAAGCCATTTTGGCAGCGCTAAATTGATTTGCGCGCACGAGCTTTTACTCTAGACCCCCTTTTAAACCGCGAACAAGTAAGCAGATGAAAAATAATAAGATCGTTTATCTCGCCGTTGCCACCGCACTCGGCTCGCTTTCCACCACCGCCCACAGCGCGGGTTTTCAGTTAGCAGAAACCTCAGCAACCGGCCTGGGCCGTGCCTTTGCCGGTGAAGCCGCAATGGCCGATAACGCCAGTGCGCAATTTCGCAACCCTGCCCTGCTCAGCTATTTGATGGACACCCAGGTATCAGCGGGTGGCATCTACGTCAATCCCAATGTCGATATTGATGGACAAAACTCTTTAACTGGCCCCACATCAACCGATGATGTCGCCCATGATGCCGTGATCCCTAACTTTTACTTTTCGCATCAACTCGACGACCGCTTGACCGCGGGCATCGCGCTGGCCACCAACTTTGGCATGGAAACCGATTTAGGCAACGACTTTACCGGCACCCAGTTTGGTAACGAAGCGGCGGTCACTACTTTTGAAATCAACCCAAACCTTGCCTGGAAAGCCACCGACCAGTTGCGTATTGGCGCTGGTATCCGTTATGTGCTGGGGGAAGGCAGTATTGGGGCGAAAAGCAGTATCACTATACCCTCAGGTATGAGTCCAACCGAAACGATAATACCTAAAGATACGACCCTCAAATACATGGAGGGCGATGACCGTGCTTGGGGCTGGCAATTGGGTGCCGTGTACGACATCAATGACAAGCACCGTGTTGGTTTTAATTACCGTTCCGAAGTGAACCTCACGCTGGATGGGCATGCCGAAGGGTTAAGTTATGATCCAATCGAGCCTCAGCGCCATTTGTCAGGCAGCATGGATCTTACTCTCCCCGCCACCGCCGAACTATCATCCCTGCATCAGCTGACTGAGCAGTGGGCGGTACACACCAGCATTAACTGGACCGAGTGGAGCAGCTTTGACAAGTTAGAGGCAGATATTCCATCGCTGTCTAGTGACCCACAAATGGTTAAAGTCGAAAACTGGGAAGATAACTACCGCTTTGCGATCGGCACCACGTATCAGTGGGATCAACAGCTAACACTGCGCTCAGGCATTGCCTATGACACCTCGGCAGTCAGTGATCAAAACCGTACCTTGACCATCCCAGAAACCGATCGTACCTGGTTAAGCCTGGGCGCTGGCTATGAGATGACGCCACAGCTCACCCTAGACGCGGCCTTTACCTATGTCTTTGCCAAAGATGCCTCGGTAAAAGAGCCCCGTGACGGGATCACGTCGGACAAAGATGGCTCTGATTTCGGTGGTGACTTTGAGGGTGAAACCACCGGTAATGTGTGGTTAGTCGGCGTGCAGGCCAGCTATCGTTTTTAAGTGCTAGACCAATGACCGCTCGCCAGTCGATGCGAGTGATTAAATAAAAACACCACGGTGTCGCCGTGGTGTTTTTTGATCACGCTTATCCTCAACGAGCTCACGTTAACTTACGGTGCAGCGTCGATACCATCGATAAAGTCATCAAGAAACTCATCATTTAAGGCCGGTTTTTGCTCTAACGCCTCATCCCCTTTGGCACGATAGCGACGATTTTGCAGATAAGCCTCACGCGCAAACGCATAAGGGTCTGGCGAGTTGTCCAGCTGTGATTCTTGCGATACCAAGGCCGCTCGTGATTCCATGCCATCAAACATCCACTTTAACGCCGACTGCGGCAAGGTCAGTAATGCCAGTGGCGGGTATAAGCCATCGACCACTTCGCCGGCACCTTCTCTGACCGACGTAGGACCATAACCCGGCAGCATAATATAGGCGCCCATACCGACATCATAGTGCCCCATCGCATCGCCAAACTCACGTTGGTCGTATTGCTGAATATCAGCCGCAGAGGCGATATCAATTAAGCCACCCAAGCCAAACAAGGTGTTAATCCAAAAGCGATTAAAATGGGTGACCGCTTTTTCGCCCTTTAGCATCAGCACGCTATTTAAAAAACTGGCTGGCTCTTCTAGGTTACCCAAAAAATTAGAAATCCCGGTGCGCATTGGGCTCGGCACATAATCGACGTAGGCGATCGAAACCGGACGCGCAACATAGGGATCAAGGTAATCGTAATTTACCGTCCACATCGCACGGTTAAATCCTTCTAATGGATCATCGGGGTGCGGCTCGGCACCCGGTGGGCGTGACGCACACCCTGCGACAAGACCTAATATAAGCGCCATTAAACACAGACGTTTCCACATCAAATGGGATTCCTCTATAAAATGAAAGGCTGGGAATGCCCAGCCTTAGTAACAATCTGTCTATTTTGTCTTGGTTACTGCTGTTTGTCGATAACCAGTTCAACCCCTTCGCTTAAGGCCACCGGATCACTGACGCCCACCCAGTCGCCTTGCTTAGTCGCGACATTGCCATCTCGGTCAATACGCGCTTTGATCACCACGCTATCAAGCGAAGAAAGTGCCTGCACCGGGTTCAAACTGTCGCTATCAGCCAAGGCCAGTGAAACCGGAAACTTAGACAGTGGGAGACGCTTAGCGGCAATCGGCATCGCCGCGTCAGCCGATGCATGCGCGGAAATGATCAGCACGCCATCCTCGGGTAATTCAACCTGCTCCCCCAGTTTCACCGTGATCGCTATCTTGGCTCCTGCGGCACTGTTGAGAGCAAGCTGGGCACGGGCAATCGACTGATCAAGGGTTTGGTTACGCGGGTCGTCTTTGCCAATCAAGGTTTTCATCGCATTCCAAGTCGCGATGGCATCTTGATAACGGCCTTGCTCGAACGCCTGGTAGGCCAGTAACGACATCGCCTGTAGATTAAAGGGATCGTCTTTCACCACAGATTTTAATAAATTCTGCGCCCGGGCACTGTCTGCCTCATCACCTGCAAACAGCAAGGCTTGCGCCAACCCCACTTGAATATCGGATTGCGAGGGTGCCAAGGCATAAGCTTTTTCCATCGCCCCTTTGGCGGTTTCGCCATCCCGATTGGCCAAGCCAATACGTCCGAGCAACAACCAACCGGTGCTGTCTTGCGGCTCGTGCTGTAAGCGGGTCCGCAACGCCAAGGTAAGATCTTGCATCTCTTGCTGAGTTAATGGCTTCTCGCCCTCGAGTAACCGCTTTGATAGCTCGGGCAACTGTTTGGCGGTTTGCTGCCACTGCGCGACCTGATTCGCACTCCCTTCAATGCCATATAACCCAAAACTCACTATCGCAAGCACAATAAGCCCCGGCACCCATTGCATTGGCGTTAAGCGCAAATGACGAGCCTGCTTGGCTTTTTCTTTTTCAGGGATATCGTCCAACAAGGATTGTTGCAAATCCTGCGTTAGGTCCTGCTCATTATCAATCAGCCCTTCGGCACCCTCAGACTGGATTTCTTCAACCCGGTCATAATAAAAGGCTTTGTTAAGTGCATCCCGGCTGGCTTGATGGTCGTGTTCGCTTTTTTGCCAAAGGGGCCAGAGAAACATCACCGCGCCAAGTACAAAAAACACCAAGGTGGCGCCCCAAAACTCAATCATTTTGGCTCCTTTTTCTGTTCGTTTGATCCATGCTCAGCGGATACGTTAGGCTCTGCGTCGGCCGTTTTTTCTGAAGCTAGGGTCGCTTTCTCTGAAGCTAATAACGCATCAAGCCGTTGTTGCTCTTCATCACTGAACGCCTCATTCAGCGTGTGCTTGGCTCGGCGACTGCGCACAACCATCAACCCAAGCCCCGTGAACATGACCAGTGCAGGCGCAAGCCATAAAACTATGGTGGAGGCAGTCAATGGCGGATTATAGGTCACAAAATTGCCATAGCGTGCAATCATAAAGCTGCGAATTTCATCGTCAGTACGCCCTTGCTGCAGCATTTGATGAACTTTTTGCCGTAAGTCTTGCGCCAATTCGGCATTGGAATCAGCAATGCTATTGTTCTGACATTTAGGACACCGCAACTCACTGGTGAGGGCGCGAAAACGCGCCTCTTGTTTGGCCGAATCAAACTGATAGACATCAATCGCATTGGCAAATGCTAAGGTCGCACCGGCCCACAATAGGACAATCATGATCACTTTTTTCACGATCCCTCCTCCTGCAATGCGTTAAATTTAGGCTTTAAGGTTTCTTGCCAATTACGTGCGTTAACATCCCCCACGTGCCGGTATTGAATGATACCGTTGGCATCGATCAGAAAGGTTTCTGGCGCGCCATATACCCCTAGATCAAGCCCTAGCATGCCATCGCCATCGTATAGACTGATCTGGTAAGGATTGCCAAGATTATTCAGCCATTTTACCGCTTTGCCGCGATCATCTTTGTAGTTGAGTCCAATGATTTTGACCCCTTGCGACGCCAGTTTATTGAGAAACTGATGCTCGGCATAACAGGTAGGGCACCAAGTCGCCCATACGTTTAACAGTAAAGGCTCGCCATTAAAAATAGCCTGGTCATACACCTTGCCCGGCGTTTGCAAATCTTCGAGATGAAAAGCGGGCACCGGCTTGCCCACTAATACCGATTCAAGCTTGGTGGGATCGTCTCCTTGCGCATTTTTATCGAGCTGGGCGACAAAAAAGCCAGCGAGAGCAACAAAGGCAAGCAATGGGAGAAACCACAGTAACTTCCTCATCCTTTCGCCTCCGATGTCGCAGTTGATGAGACCGATTTACGACGAAAGCGGTAGCGCTTATCACTGATCGCTAACGCGCCACCAAGCGACATCACGATAGCACCAAACCAGATCCAACGGACAAAAGGTTTGTAGTAAAGCCGCATCGCCCAGGCGCCATCCGGCAATTCTTCACCCATGGCAATGTAGAGATCTCGAGTTAAACCGCGATCGATGGTTGCTTCTGTCATCATCGAACGCTGAACCGAATAAAAACGCTTTTCTGCTTCTAAATGATTGATAAAGCGCTCGCCATGGTACACATCAAAGGATGCCACATAAGCTTGATAGTTCGGCCCTTGTTTTTCCGACAAGTCAGTGAAGTTAAAGGTATACCCTTGCAGCGTGACACTGCTTCCTGGCGTCATTTTAACGTCACGTTCAATATCATAATTTTCCACCATGGCCACACCGATGATGGTAATGGCTAAGCCAATGTGTCCCAACACCATCGCCCAATGACTGCGCCCTAACTTTTTGATCCCGACACGGAATGGATGCCGATGCGTGGCGCGTAAATGTAGCTCATAGCCATGCAAGAAGGTAATCCACAGCGCCATGGTGACCCCCATAGCCGCCATCGCTTTAAAGCTATCAGCCAATAAGGCAATGGACCCAATCCCCAAAGCGACCGCCGCGATCCCGCTTGCGAGCATGGGTATGGCGAGGGTGGAAAGCTTATCGCGCTTCCAGCGGATTAAGGGGCCAATCCCTAAGAAAAAGGCGAAAGGCAGCATTAGCCATGCGAACAAAAAGTTAAAGAAAGGTTCGCCAATGGAGACCGATCCTAACCCAATTTGTTTGTGCACCAAGGGAAGCAAGGTGCCGATTAAGACTATCACCAACGCGGTCATCAACAAGGTATTGTTAACCAACAAAGCGTTCTCGCGTGAAATGAGCGACACCTTGGTGTTCCCCCGAATTTCTGAGGCGCGCAACGCATAGAGCAACAATGAACCACCAATCACCACCACCAGGAAGCCAAGAATAAATAGCCCTCGCGCCGGATCGGACGCAAAAGAATGTACCGAGACCAAGACGCCTGAGCGCACTAGGAAGGTGCCTAACAAGCTTAATGAGAATGCGGATATCGCCAATAATACGGTCCAGGCTTTAAAGGTGCCCCGTTTTTCGGTCACTGCCAGCGAGTGCATTAATGCCGTCCCAGCAAGCCACGGCATAAACGACGCGTTTTCGACCGGATCCCAGAACCACCAGCCTCCCCAGCCCAGTTCGTAATACGCCCACCAGGATCCGAGTGCGATCCCAAGGGTAAGAAATAGCCAAGCGGCCGTGGTCCAAGGTCGTGACCAGCGCGCCCAGGCGGTATCTAAGCGACCGGCCAACAATGAGCCAATTGCAAAAGCAAACGCAACCGAGAAGCCCACATAACCCATATACAAAATCGGTGGGTGGACAATAAGCCCTGGGTCTTGCAGCAATGGGTTTAAATCACGCCCGTCGACAGGAAAGTAAGGTAAGGTGCGCTCAAAGGGATTGGACGTCAGAATAATAAAGAGTAAAAAGCCAACCGAAATCATCCCCATGACGGCTAAAACGCGCGCGACAGAGGACAGCGGCATGCCGCGACTAAACACAGCTACCGCGACCGTCCACAGTGCTTGCACCAACACCCAAAGTAATAATGAGCCCTCGTGAGCGCCCCATACCGCAGTGAGGCGATAGTACCAAGGCAGTGCACTGTTGGAGTTACTGGCGACGTAAGCTACCGTAAAGTCATTGGTGTAAAAGGCCCAACTCAAGGCGATAAAAGAAAACAGCAACATGGCAAACATTCCCACAGACAGTGGTCGTGCCATTTTCATCATGCCTTCATGCCCTTTACTCGCCCCATAGAGGGGATAAAAACTTAAAAGTAGCGCCAGCCCCAGGGCGAGGATTAACGCATAATGCCCGAGCTCAACAATCATAACTGACTACCTTGTTTTTGCTCCTCGGTGTATTCAAGTGGCTGATGGTTTTTCTCCATCGCCTCCGCGATTTCTGGCGGCATATATTCTTCATCGTGCTTAGCCAGTACTTCACTCGCTTTCACCGTACGCGAATCAACAAGTACCCCTTGCGCGACAATGCCTTGTCCTTCTCGAAATAAGTCCGGCAAGATCCCCTCATAGGTCACAGTGACGGCAGGGCCTACATCGGCGACATCAAACTGAATTTGCAAAGACTCCTGATCGCGTTTCACCGAGCCTTCCACCACCATACCGCCGATACGAAGACGCTGACCGACTGTTGGCTTAGTCCCATCGGGTTTGCCTTGCACGATTTCAGTGGGGGTATAGAACAAGTCCATATTCTGATTCAAGGCGTAGACAACAAGCCCAATCGTGGTCGAGGCGCCAAGAACCAAAGCAAGGGTAATCCACAATCGTTTCTTACGTCGGGGCGTCATAAGGTATTCTCCAGTGATTGAGCGTCTTTTATTCGCTGCTCTCGTGCGATTTGTTGTTTAACGGCTTGCAGGCGTTTGTTGTGAGTACGGTGATAACCGATAATCAGCGCAATCATCGCACCCGCGGTGATACCAAACGCACTCCACACATAGGCGGCATAGCCCCCCATGGATAAAAACGCACTGATACTATCAAAATGCATTAGTGGTCCTCCGCCAGCGCACGGACCCAAGGTCGATGAGACTCACGTAACAAAATTTGATTACGCAGCCCCATCAAGGTCAGGGCGATAAAAAAGCAAGCGAAACCCAGCAGGCAAACCAATAGCGGCCATAGCATGCCAGGATCGATAGACGGCCGAGCGAACTTAGTGATGGTGGCGCCTTGATGTAAGGTGTTCCACCACTCTACCGAGAAGTGAATAATAGGAAGATTAATCACGCCGACCATGGCTAAAATACCGGCGGCTTGTGAGGCGGTACGCGCATCATCGAACGCGTTGTAAAGTGCCATCACACCGATATAAAGGAACAGCAAAATCAACTCAGACGTGAGTCGGGCATCCCAGACCCACCAGGCGCCCCACATCGGCTTACCCCAAATTGCGCCGGTCACCAACGCTATAAAGGTAAAAACGGCCCCAACAGGCGCAATGGCACCCACGGCCCAATCGGCCATTTTAATCTGCCAGACTCGACCGATAAAAGCGGCTATCGCCATTGACATATATGCACCCATCGACCAGATTGCGGCCGGCACGTGGATATAGATAATGCGAAAACTATCGCCTTGTTGATAATCTGCGGGCGCGAACGCCAGCCCCCATATATTTCCGATCATTAAGCTCAGCCCAGCCAGCACGGCAAACCAAGGGAGCAAAGTCCCACAGAGCCGATAACTCACTTCAGGTTTTGCGTAAGGGTGAAGCCACTTCCACATGACAATTGCTCTACTTCCTGATTAATAATTAATTCACGCTCACACGCAACGCGGCGGCGATAGCAAATGGCGCCAAGGTGACCGATCCCACCAACATGGCGCCAAGAATAGCCAGTTGCCCACTGATGTCTGCCCCTAATGCGGCCATATCAATCGCTGAGGTCGCAAAAATCAGTACAGGGATATAAAGAGGGAGGATCAATAGGCTCAACAAGACGCCGCCTTTACGTAATCCAACGGTTAGCGCCACGCCAATAGCGCCAACAAAACTCAGCGTTGGGGTCCCCAATAACAAGGTTAAGACCACCGCTTGGTAGCTAGTGCTATCTAATGACAGCAACAGCGCCAGTACCGGGCTCACAAGCAGCAAAGGCAACCCTGTTAACAACCAGTGTGCAATCACTTTGGCGATCACCAACACAGGTAAAGGGACAGGCATCAGCATCATCTGCTCTAATGAGCCGTCCAGATAATCGTCGCGAAAAAGCCGCTCTAAGGATAATAATGCAGAGAGCAAGGCCGCGACCCAGATCACACCAGGGGCAATTTTCTGCAATAATTGCGGGCCAGGCCCTACCCCTAATGGAAATAAGGTAATCACGATAATAAAAAACCATAATGGATTGAGACTGTCAGCAGGCTGACGGAAGGCCACTTTTAGCTCTCGGCGAATGGTCAACCACATGGCTTGGATCATTGGGCCCCCAAACGAATACGACGCAGCAAAGGATGGTCGACAAACATATCTTGATGCGTGGTGAACAATACAATGCCACCTTGGTTGACATGCCGCTCGAACACAGCTTCAAGCACCTTCACGCCCTGTTTATCAATCGCAGTTAACGGTTCATCGAGGATCCACAATCGACGGTCGGTAAGCCACAAACGGGCCAATGCTACGCGTCGATTTTGACCGGCTGATAGTTGTCCAGCGGGAATATCTTCGCGCCCAGCCAGGCCGACTTTAGCCAAGGCTTGCCAAATCGCATCACTGTCATAGCGGCCATGCATTTGCATCGCATGAGAGAGATTCTCAAAGGCGGTTAGTTCGCGTTTCACCCCGGGGGTATGCCCTAGAAAGAGAAGGTTATGATAAAACACGTCGCGCTGTTGGGTAATCGTCTGCTGCTGCCAACAGACCTCTCCGCTATCCGCTAAGCCTAGACCCGCGATAATACGTAATAGCGTGGTTTTGCCTGCCCCGTTTGGTCCCTCAACTTGAACAAGATCACCCGGAGACAGAGAGAATGTCAGCGCATCAAACAACACTCGATCATCACGAACACAGCACAGCTGTTTCACTTCCAACATGACAAATGTTGCATCCTGCTTTGTGTTACAAAAGTGGACGCATAGTATCACAATGGTCAAAATGACTGTTAGTTACCATAGGGTTGCAAAGTGTGACTCGCGTAAATAATTGTGAGAAACCATGAAGATTGGGCCAACGAATCCACAACAATGGGTGGAAAAACCAGCAGCGCTTGCAAGACCAATGACAAGTCAGATAGACAGTCGTGCACTGACGCAGGCGCAATTTACGTTGCTAGCCGGTCAGTCCCAGGCCTCCCTCTCCGGAGTGCTGGCTCAGTTACACCTATTGCCCGCGCTGACCGCCACTATCCAGCAACAGCCTGCCGCGACACAAACGCTGATGCAATCGTTACTATCATTGTGGACGTTATCGAGTCGCTCACACGACCTGAACCCGGATAAAATCGCCGAATGGCTGTCACAACGCCCCGCAGATAAATTAATGGCGACGTTACTGCGCCAATGGCTGACACCACAATCTGAAGGCGACGGTATGAAGGGCGTATTGCGATTAATGGCCGAACAGCGGGTCGCTGAATCGGCTCGCCCGGGAGAGTGGCAATGGGTGCTGCCCTTTTCCGACCCCCAGCAACCCCCTATTCGGGTAAACGCGCGTCGATGCGGGGCTCAAGATTCATCGGAGTCGGCACCAAACCTAAGCTGGCAAATTCGACTTTATCTTCCCGTTGGCCGCCAATTTATTCGTGCGGATGTCGACGTCTCAGATGTCGAGAATAAAATAACGCTAACCGCCCCGACACACGCACTCCAGCAGCGAATTTATCAAACGATTGATTGGCTTAATGACCGACTCGCTCAGCAAGCCATTGCGATGGAGATCAATGTCAGTGATAGAGTAGAAGCTGTCACACCGAATACAGCCGAAGTGCCACCAGGGGCCGGCATTTCAGTGAGGGTATAATGATGAAAAGTGAGAAAGGTGGCAAAGGTAAGAAAGGTGAAAAACGTGCTATCGCGCTTGGATATGATGGTTATAACGCGCCGACGGTTCAAGCCAAAGCGTCTAACCAACTCGCGCATGAGCTCATTGAAGCACTTAATGAACAAGGCTGCCTAATTCACGAAGATGCTCACCTGCTCGCGTGGTTAGAAAAGCTTGAAAAGGGGGATGAAATCCCGCCGATTCTTTACCAAGTGATAGCAGAGTTGATTGCTTATGCGTGGGTATTGGAAGGAAAAACCCCACCAGGCTGGCACGAGCATAAGCCAATCAATACGCAGGTATAAAAACTAGCGTTGCTGATTGGCCGCTTGACGCTTACGTAAACTCAGTAAAAGCTCAGCCTCGGCTTTGGGGAGATCACATTCTTGCATCAGTTCATCGACATCGGCACCGAGGTCGACCATTTTGCTCGCACGGCTGTATAAGCGGCTACCTGAATCGTGCATCTCCAGCTCGACGTATTTTTCCAATAGATCGTCAACATTAGCAGATAAATCCGCCAACTTTTTACCCATACCCATACTACCGGCACGCAATTCATTAAACTGCTTAGCAAGACTGTCATGGCGTTGACGCGCACTTTTCAGCACGGTTTCCATCGCCTGCAACTTGTTCTCTAATCGCTCCCGAGCGCGTTTTTCCGCGCCCAAGCGCCACATAGTGACGATGGCAAACACCACCGTCACCACAACCGGCAACCAAGTAAGCAGCAGCTCAACCATTACAGCATGGCCATTTCATTCCACTCTTCATCGGTCAATAGCTTGTTGAGATCGACCAAGATAAGTAGTTCACCATTACGGTTACTTACGCCTTGAATAAACTTGGCGCTTTCTTCTGTACCGACGCTTGGCGTGGTATCAATTTCTGATGTTTTCAGATATACCACTTCGGCCACGCTGTCGACCATAATGCCAATGACTTGGGTTTCTGCTTCAATAACAATCACACGCGTATTGTCTGTGACCTCGGCAGAGGCTAAACCAAAGCGAGAGCGTGTGTCGATCACTGTCACGACGTTACCACGCAGATTAATGATACCCAATACATAGTCAGGGGCGCCAGGGACCGGTGCAATTTCGGTATACCGTAATACCTCACGCACCTGCATTACGTTGATGCCGTAGGTCTCTTCTTCAAGCTGAAAAGTAACCCACTGCAATACTTCGTCATTGACGCCTTCTTTTTGAATTTCAGCTACCTGAGACATTGATTTTCCTCTTTACGCGCTGTGTAACTAGTTATTACGCCATCGCTTTGGCGTCAATCCCCTGATTTAACATAGCAATAAATGCTGGGACATGGATCAAAGCACACATTTTCTCTTTGACCATGCCCGCTAGCCAAGGCCTTTTTCCGGCTTGTTTTCGCCAGCGAATGGCTTTTCCACTGAGAGCTTGTGTGCCTAGGAGTTGATCACACGCCAACCCCCACTTACTGTCCCCCAGTATCACAATATAATTATAGTCGTCCCTGTGCTGATTATCTGCCAGTTTTTCTGGCATCACCCAACGAGCAGTATCAACGACATCAAGCTGTTGCTGCTTCTCTGTCTGCAATCCTAGATACCAATCTGGTCGTCCGATCAAATGATTACAGTCTCCGAGTTGATGAATACCACCTAATTCTGCAAGTGGCACGGCATAGGTAACGCCCATACTCTCAAAAAATAATACCTGAAACTCCGCTTCAGTTTCAGCATTTTCCCACTGTGTGGGAGGAATCTCTTCACCGGCTTGAGTGTCAACCTCGACGTCAACGTCCGCCTGTTGTGCTTGCTCCGTCCTGAACGCCTCATCAACACGCACTTCTTCTTGGTCGGACGTAGATACCGTTGCTTCGGACTCGGCGGAGACATCTTCGTCGGTCTCGGTCTCGGTCTCGGTCTCGGTCTCGGTCTCGGTCTCGGTCTCGGATGCAGTCTCTACCTCAGGCACAGACTCGTCTACCGTAATCGCGTCTTTTTCTTCTAGGCCCCAATCAGCCATGGTGTAAGTGTCTGCCACTGACTCAGACGCTTCTTCAACCAAGGGTTCTGTTGTTTCAGTCGCAGTGTCTTGGGCGCGCTCAGTCTCTGTTTGCGTTGAGGTTTCCGCTTGCGCGTCGACTTCAGCTTCTTCATCAATTCTAAGCTGAGCTAACAAACGCTCAACTTCCGCCAGATCGCGCTCTGGCTCGGCATAAGCAACCGGATCGGGCTTCAACGGTGCAGCACTAGGTTGTGGCTTGGGCTGCAAGCGTGGCTGTGTCGGATCATTATCCTCGATCAATGAGGCAGACGACACCCGCGTCACGCCCAAATCGGGTGTGACGGATTGGGAATCGCTTTCCGAGCTGTCACCTAAGTCATCCAGTAGGGCTTCAAAATAGTCATCGAGCGCCTGACCACTGGAGAGGGTGTTATGCGTGTTCATCCTGTTCCAGTCGCTCCAAATAGGTTAATAGCGTTTTGTAAGCAAAGACACCGCGGCAGTTTTTGGCATAGAAAGACGCTGGCATATGTTTGAGGCTCGCATCTCGAAACTTGGTATCAATAGGAACGGCTGACGCCCATACTTGATCGCTGTAGCGAATCTTTAACTCTTGCAATGTCTCTAACGAGGCGCGTGTTCGCTTGTCGTACATGGTAGGAATGATGGTGAGATTAAAGTTGGAGCTACGAGATTTTTGCATGATCTGTAACGTCCGCATCATTCGCTCCAGCCCTTTCATGGCCAAAAATTCAGTTTGTACAGGAATTAAGATTCGATGACTCGCCGCTAACGCATTAACCATCATCACACCTAGTATGGGCGGACAATCAATTAATACATAGTCGTACTCATCCGAGAGTGCGCTCAACGCCTTCTTTAATACCAGCCCCATGCCACCACGATTACCCATGACACGATCCAACGTAGCCAGTGACATATGAGCGGGGATCAAATCTATGTTTTCAAACTGGGTCTTTAAAATAATCGGCTTGACCGTGTCTTTATTCACGGTCTGTAATTGGAATAAATCAAACAAACTTGCCGGAAGCTGCTCCGAATCAAAATTCAAATACGTCGATAGTGAGGCGTGTGGGTCGGTGTCCACCAGCAGGACACGTTTCTTACGCTCGCTAATCAATCCTGCTAATGTCACTGTGGTGGTTGTCTTACCAACACCGCCCTTTTGGTTGGCGATACTCCAGACTATCAAGCCCCACTCCTTATTTTAAATTCAGCTCAACCAGTATGCGATCGGCAATCCGGTCAAGTGGCAAGTCTTCCGATGAGATGCCCGCTTTAGCGACCGCTTGCGGCATGCCATAAACAACACAACTGTCTTCATCTTGCGCCCAGATTGTCGATCCTGCATTTTTGAGCATGCGTGCACCTTCTCGACCGTCCGCTCCCATGCCCGTTAGCACTATAGATAGGACTTTATCGCCATAGATTTTTGCCGCCGAGCCAAATGTCACATCCACACAGGGTTTGTAATTCATCCGCTCGCCGCCATCGAGAATTTTTAAACGTGCAGCACCCGGCCGACCATCTACCATCATTTGCATGCCACCAGGCGCAAGATAAGCATGACCCGGTTTGAGCATATCGCCATCTTTTGCTTCGACCACGGTTACCTTACTCAGACCATTTAAACGCTGAGCAAATGCGGCGGTAAATGTCGCTGGCATATGCTGAATTAAGATAATGGGCAGTGGAAAGTTCGCTGGCAGTTTAGTCAGTACCTTTTGTAGCGCAACCGGTCCCCCCGTTGAGGTACCAATTGCCATTAATTGATAGCGCTTACCCGAAGCGGCAAATTTCGCCGGCGCTTTTGCTGAAGACGCCGCACCCGCGGTGGGTCTAGACACCGGACGTGCAGGCGCTCGCACCCCGCCCGTCGGTGGTACGTTTTGCTCAGAGCCGGAAGCAGGTGACGGACGTGTAGCGCGACGCATGACCGGGCGCTTACGCGCGATCTCAAGCACGCGCTGCTGGAGTAAGTTCGTTGCCTCATCTCGATTACGCGCGATATCCTCAAACTTTTTGGGAAGAAAATCGAGTGCACCCGCTTCGAGTGCATCTAACGTCGCTTTTGCGCCATCGTGTGTTAGCGATGAGAACATCAAGATAGGTGTTGGCGTTTGCGCCATGATTTGGCGCACTGCTGAAATCCCGTCTAATACCGGCATTTCGACATCCATAGTGATCACGTCTGGCTTAAGTTGCGCGGTTTTTTCAACCGCTTCTTTGCCATTCACCGCACTATCAATCACCTCCATTCTTGGATCAGCGTTGATTATTTCACTCACGCGGCGACGGAAGAAACTTGAATCATCTACCACCAATACTTTTACTGCCATGGGCGTCCTTTTCTTTCATTAACCTGCGTAATGTTTCAACAGGTTGGGCACATCCAGAATCAGGGCGATATGACCATCACTGGTGATGGTTGCACCCGCCATACCCGGTGTACCTTGCAGCAATTCATCAAGCGGTTTAATCACCACTTCCTCTTGCCCAAATAGGGTATCTACAACAAAGGCAATACGTTGGTGAGCAATTTGTACAATCACCACATGCCCTTTGGTTTTATCAATCTCCGTTGCACGTCTACATAGCCAATCTTGCAAGAAGAAAATCGGGATCGCTTTATCTCGAACAATAAGCGTGAGCTGGCCATCAACCGTGTTAGTTCGGGACATATCTAAACTGATGATCTCACTCACGTTGGACAGTGGGAAAGCAAACGGGTTGTCTCCCACACCAACCATTAGGGTTGGAAGAATCGCAAGGGTGAGCGGTACCTTGATTTCCAGCACTGTGCCTCGGCCCAGCTCAGAGTCGATATTGATCGAGCCATTCAGCTTAGTGATACCCGTTTTAACTACATCCATCCCAACCCCACGGCCGGAAATGTCGGACACTTCTGTTTTGGTCGAAAAGCCTGGAGCAAAAATAAGATTATATGCCTCACTGTTGCTCAAGCGAGCGGCGGCTTCAGCATCCATCACCCCACGATTAACCGCGATGCTTTTCAGCTTTTCTGCATCCATACCGCCACCATCATCGGCGATGGTCAGCAAGATATGATCCCCTTCCTGGGAGGCTTTTAAGGTAATGGTACCCACACGTGGTTTGCCTGCTTTTTCACGCTCATCAGGCATTTCAATGCCATGATCAACCGAGTTACGCACCAAGTGGACCATAGGATCCGCCAAGGCTTCGACAAGGTTTTTGTCAAGATCGGTCTCTTCGCCCTGCATTTCCAAGACAATTTCTTTTTTCAAGCTGCGAGAAAGATCGCGGACAACACGAGGGAAACGACCAAAGACCTTTTTGATCGGTTGCATCCGCGTTTTCATCACCGCGCCTTGCAGGTCCGCCGTGACCACATCCAAGTTGGTAACCGCTTTGGCCATGCTCTCATCATTGCTGCTTTGACCCAGGCTGACGAGTCGATTACGCACTAACACAAGCTCGCCGACCATATTCATAATGCCGTCGAGCGTGGAGGTATTCACCCGAACGGTCTGCTCTTGCTGTGGTGCTGCGGGCGGTTTTTTCTCAGGTGCTTTCTCTACAGCGGCAGGCGCTTTTGGTCCTGCCCCCGCACTTTTAGGTGCTGCTTCTTTGGCGGGTTCTGGCTTGCTCGCTTTTTTAGCCGGCGCAGGATCCGTTTTGGGCTCAGGCTTAGCGTCGACTTTATCTGCATCGGCTTTCGCTCTTTCAGCATCTGCCGCTGGCCCCTTGCCTCTGCCATGCAAATCATCTAGCAGCTTTTCGAATTCATCATCGTCAATAAAATCATCACTCCCCGATGAGGCAGGTTGGCTCGGTGCTGAGGCACTGTTTTCAGCCGCATCATCGCCTGGCTGCGATGCGGCTGGGCCTCTACCAGAGCCATGCAGATCGTCAAGTAACTTTTCGAATTCATCGTCGGTGATATCACCGCTATCCGCTTCGGTGCTTTCCACTACTTCTGGCTTAGCGGGCGATGATTCATTTGAAGATGTCGGCGCTTTGCCTTCGCCATGAAGCTGATCGAGCAATTTATCGAATTCATCTTCGGTAATTTCATCGACGGAATCACCGCTTATCGCACCATCGTCTTGTGCCGGTGTCGCATCGTTTTGCGGCTCTGGTTCAGCAGTTGGCTCGTGTTTTGGCTCTGCGGGTACGTCCTCGTCTTCGCTTGCCGGTTTGGCATAACGGTGAAGCGCTTCCAACAGCGTGGGATCTGCGATAACAGGCTCTTCACGATTTTGCACGGCAGAAAATTGGTCATTAACGGTATCCAATGCCTGCAAAATGGTGTCCATCACGTCGGACGTCAATTCACGGCCACGATTCCGCAAATTATCAAAAACGTTTTCAGCACCATGGCAAGTATCAACTAAGGCATTGAGGCCAAGAAAACCTGCCCCTCCTTTCACGGTATGGAACCCTCGGAAGATACTGTTCAATAAGTCTGCGTCATCAGGGGCACGCTCCAAATCGACCAATTGCTCAGACATTTGTTCGAGGATTTCCCCCGCTTCAATCAAAAAGTCCTGAAGGATTTCTTCATCCATCTCAAAGCTCATAGCGCACCTCTAAAAACCCAAACTCGATAATAAGTCGTCAACATCATCTTGGTTGTGAACCACGTCATCACGCTCTTCGGGATGAATCACAGGACCCTCAGGGGCTGATTTACTGGTGGTATCATCTGCTTGTGTTGCCGATGCTGCTTCGATTGCAGCGCTATCCATGCCAAACGCAGTCAGTATTTCAACCAGTTGCTGTTCCACTTCCTGCACTAATTCAATAACACGTCGGATTACCTGCCCCGTTAAGTCCTGAAAATCTTGTGCCATTAATATTTCAGTAAGGTGAGCATGCAGTTCTGTTGCCCCCCCCTCAACCTGGGTCAATAGACCCTCAATGCTGTGACACAATGGCTTAAACTCATCCAAGGCAATGTCGCCCCGCATCAAGCTGTTCCAATTAGGTCGTACCGCTTGCAGGTTGTCTTGCAAATCACTAGCAATCGGCATGGTACGCTCGACCGCATCCATGGTTTTGTTTGCCGCTAATTCGGTTTTCTGCATCACATACGTCAGCCGATCGCGAGCATCAGGTATATCGACATTCGCTAAATCACTTACTCTGGGATCCAAGCGAAAGTCAGTAATAGAGTCGTGTAATTGGCGGGTCAACTTGCCCACTTCATTAAACAGCGGGTCACGCGCTTCTTTCGCTATCTCAGTCAGAAGCGTGTTAGCGTTATCTTGCTCTCCACTCTCAAGATACGCGACCAATTGTTTCGCTTGGTCCAGGTTGATCATGACGTTTCCTTTTGACTGTGCACGTTACTGATTACATGCGCTCGAAGATCTTATTGAGCTTCTCTTTCAACGTTGCGGCAGTAAAAGGTTTTACAATGTAACCGTTCACGCCAGCTTTCGCGGCTTCTACGATCTGATCGCGTTTCGCTTCGGCGGTGATCATCAATATAGGAAGGTGCTTAAGTTCATCGTCTTTGCGGATCTCTTTAAGCAGGTCAATCCCTTGCATGCCCGGCATATTCCAATCGGTCACGACAAAATCAATACCGCCTTTTTTAAGGATTGGCAGCGCGGTTAAGCCGTCATCTGCTTCAACGGTATTGTTGAAACCCAAGTCACGAAGAAGATTCTTTACGATACGGCGCATTGTTGAAAAATCATCAACAACGAGAATTTTCATGTTTTTATCCAAGGTTGCCTCCGGTGAGGTCTCGTTTTATTGTCGAAACAGTTACTCACTATGCCAAGCGGTTAGCTTGGCTCTCAAACGTTGCGTAGCCTGACTTTGAATCTGACAGACCCGGGATTCGCTGACCCCTATCACAGCGCCTATCTCTTTGAGGTTCAATTCCTCATCATAATAAAGAGATAGAACTAGTGCCTCTCTTTCAGGAAGACTTTTGATCGCGCCCGCTAATGCGGCCTTGAAACTATCTTCCGCAACGCCCTGAAAGGGAGTGTTGTCGTTACGGTGACTCTCCGTTGTGAATGCATCTTCAGAGACACCCAGATCATCCATACCGATTAAACGCCCACAGCTTACGTCGTTAAGCGCCTGATGGTATTGATCCAAACTCATATCGAGCTTTTCTGCCACCTCCACATCAGTTGGGTCTCGCCCTAAGGTTTTCTCTAACGATGCAATGCTATCACTGATCGTTCGACTCGCCTTGTGGACAGACCGTGGAACCCAATCACCGCGGCGCATATCATCCAGCATAGCGCCGCGAATACGGATACCAGCATAGGTTTCAAAACTTGCGCCCTTTGACGGGTCATAATTTTGCTGCGCCTCAAGAAGACCCACCATGCCAGCTTGGATTAAATCTTCTACTTGAACGCTCGGTGGTAAGCGCCCCATCAAATGATGCGCGATGCGCTTAACCAAACTCGAATAACGCTCAAGTACCGCTTGGCGATCTACCCCTACGCGGCTATACGTGAGCGCTTTATTCACGAACTAACTCTCCTGCGTCATCATTTTTGATCAGCAATCGCTCAACGAAAAACTCCAGATGGCCTCCCGGATTACGTGGTACCGGCCATGTCAGCGCTTTATTTGCGAGCGCATTCATGGCTAATGATGCGGGGGAGCGAGGAAATGCGTCAATGACAACTTTTTGTTTTCTCACGGATTGCCTCACCCTTTCGTCAACGGGAACACATGCTACTAATTCTAGATTAGCATTGAGAAACCTTTCAGTGACTCGCGTTAATTTTGTGAACAAGTCTCGTCCTTCACGGTAGCTTCTGACCATATTTGCAACAACTTTAAAGCGTGTCACACCATGTTCACGGCTGAGTAATTTAATCAATGCATACGCATCAGTAATTGATGTAGGTTCATCACAGACCACTATGACGACATCTTGTGCGGCGCGCGAAAAGCTCAGTACCATGTCTGAAATCCCCGCGGCAGTATCCACTAAGAGTACATCAACCTCTTCTTCGAGTGTACCAAAAGCGCGAATTAAACCAGCATGTTGCGCCGGTGTCAGCTCTGTCATACCTTGAAGACCAGACGATGCAGGGACGATTTTCATACCGTGCGGACCTTCGAGAATAATATCTTTTAGATCACAGACGCCTTGAAGCACATGAGACAGATTCTTACCCGCTCTTAGGCCAAGTAACACATCCACATTAGCGAGACCAAGGTCGGCATCTAGCACCATGACCTCTTTACCTTGGCGGGCCATAGACGCGGCCATTCCCAGTGTGACATTGGTTTTCCCTACGCCACCTTTTCCCCCGGTTACGGTAATAACCTTGGTGCGTGACGGATTGGTTAAACGGCGCAGGCCGCTTGCTTGATCTTGCATGCTTGTCTCAATCATAAAAGTCCGCCCCATTCGACTCTGGGACATCACTGTTCCAGAAGTGACGGTGCTGATCCGCACCTGATTCCAACATGTCGCTGGCTTTTGCAACCAGGAACTGTCCCGTGGCTTGGCGGATATCTTCCGGCACACGTTGCCCGTCGGCTAAATAGGCCACAGGCAGGGCATTTTCGATAGTGACACACAACAGTTCACCGAGGCTGAGCGACTCATCTAGCTTGGTCAGAACACATCCCGATAAAGGGATACGGCGAAAGTGTTCGATGGTTTCTTGCAATACGCGCCGCTGTGATGTCGCAGGCAACACCAGCAAGCTACGGATATGTGAGCCACTGTTTTGCATCAGGGTATCCAGTTGCTCCGACAACCGAAGATCACGCTGTCCCATTCCGGCGGTATCTAGCAATATCAAGCGTCTATGACGCAGTTGATAGAGGATATCGGCAAGCTCATCCGCATCTTTAGCGACTTTAACGGGACAGCCAAGGATTCGCCCATACGTGGCGAGTTGCTCATGGGCACCGATACGGAAGGTGTCCGTGGTGACTAAGGCAATATCCTCAGGGCCAAATTCCATCGCGGCGCGCGCGGCTAACTTAGCAATGGTGGTCGTTTTCCCCACCCCCGTAGGACCAAGTAAGGCAATCACACCCCCGGTTTCTAGCATGTTCTCATCAACCGTAATCACTTGATCAGCCACTAAATCTAACAGCGCTTGCCACGCCTCATTCGGCGGCGTTTCTTCTGGGATATAACACGCCAGTTGATCGGCCAGTTCAGAGGATAGCCCCATCCGCTCTAAGCGTTTGATTAGCATCGCTCTTAATGGCTCTCGACGTTCCACCTCTTGCCACATCAACCCCGATAACTGGTGTTCAAGTAAGCTTCGAATCGAGGCCATTTCTTGACGCATGGCATCAATTTCTTTATCCGAGGCTTGCGATTGCCGTCTTTCAAACCGGGACGGATCGAGCTGCGGTTTAGCGGGCGATGAACGAGGCGCTGGTGATGCATCTTGCCAACCTGAGCGACCATTGCTCTTTAACTGGCGACGAGGCTCATAGCCACGACCCAGTGCCGACTGACGCGCGTCAGTTGGAGATTGGGAGCGCGAACCAAGACCTGATTGCTTTTGCTGACGCTGTAGCAAGGCAGTGAGAGAGTCAGCTTCGGTTTCGGGTTCAGTTGGCTGTGATTGTTCCCGATACTCATCAAGTATCGCAGAAAAGCGAGGCGGTCGCTTGCTTTGCCCATTTTGACGCGCGTGGCTTTGCTGACGCTGGCGCAATTGAACTTGATCATCAGCCAATTGCCGATGTGCCTGTGAATAGGCGTTTGCCGACTGCTGCTGCGCCTTAGAAGCAGGCTTATCCGGCATCGGCTCAGTGTCTGCATCCACAGCCGCGACAATCTCTACCCCACCTGTCACTTTTTTGTTAGACATGATAACGGCATCCGCGCCCAGTTCTTCTTTCACTTGGCTCAGCGCAGCTCTCATATCTTTTGCAAAAAAACGTTTTATTTTCAAAGCACGGCCCTACTCATAAAAGAGGTTAATTGTTGCCAACCGCATTAACGATACGAATTTGTTTTTCGTCCGGTACTTCCTGGTAAGACAACACACGTAACGTCGGAATCGTATTCTTGACAAATTTTGCGAGCGTGGCTCTCAACACACCCGATGTCAGCAATACCGCAGGCTCACCTTGTAGTTCTTGCTGCTGAGTTGCTTCAGCCAGTGAAGACTGTAACCGCTCAGCAAGACCAGGTTCTATGCCTGTTGACTCCCCACCGGACGCCTGCATTGTTTTATGCAACATCTGTTCCAGTTCAGGAACAAGGGTGATAACCGGTAGCTCAGGCGCGCTGCCATTGATTTCTTGGACAATCAAGCGACGCAGAGCAATCCGCACTGCTGCCGTTAGGATGTCGGGATCTTGACTCTTTCCTGTGTACTCCGCCATGGTCTGCACAATGGTGCGGATGTCACGGATAGGAATCGCTTCACTGAGCAAGTTCTGTAGAACTTTGACTAACACGCTTAGTGGGACCTGGTCGGGAATAAGCCCTTCCACCAAACGAGGAACTTGTTTACCCAGCATATCTATCAAGTTCTGTGCTTCTTCATGGCCGAGTAGTCGCTCGGCATTATTGGTGAGCATTTGGCTCAGGTGTGTCGCCAGTACCGTTGCTGAATCAACCACTGTGTAGCCTAAGGCTTGCGCGTGCTCGCGCTGGCTCGGCTCTATCCAGACGGCCTCTAAGCCAAACGCCGGATCTTGCGTCGGTTCACCGTCAATGGGTCCGAACACTTGGCCTGGATTAATTGCTAATTCATGCTGGGGGTGTACCTCTGCTTCACCGACCGCGACGCCCATTAACGTAATGCGGTAGTTATGCGGTGGTAACTCTAGGTTATCGCGAATGTGCACGGGCGGGATTAAAAAGCCAAAGTCTTGCGAGAGTTTTTTACGCACCCCTTTCACTCGATCTAACAATTCGCCCCCTTGGTCTCGGTCGACCATAGCGATGAGCCGATAGCCCACTTCGAGGCCAATGACATCAACCGGTTGAACATCATCCCAGGACAGTTCTTTTGGTGCCGGAGGGGCTGCATCAGGGACATCAGACTGCTCTGGCGCTTGTTGTGCTTTTTGATACTGCTGGTATTTCCAATATGCCAGTCCACCACAAGCCAACGCCAAAAATAGAAAAGGCAGGTGTGGCATACCAGGCACCACGCCCATGATCGTCAGAATACCGGAGGCAATCATGAGGGCACGTGGATTATCAAACAGCTGGAACACCACCTGCTGCCCCATATCCTCATCGGTATTTTGACGCGTCACCATAATGGCGGCACCAATGGATAACAGCAATGAAGGGATTTGCGCGACAAGACCGTCACCAATGGTGAGCAAGGTATACACTTCTATCGCGTCTGAAAATCCTAAATCATGTTGGCCCATACCGATAGACAGCCCACCAACAATGTTGATAAAAAGAATCAAGATCCCGGCAATCGCATCGCCTTTAACAAACTTGGACGCACCATCCATCGAGCCATAGAAGTCAGCCTCTTGCGTCACTTCTTGGCGACGAGCACGCGCTTGCTCTTGATCGATTAACCCTGCGTTCAAGTCGGCATCAATGGCCATTTGCTTACCGGGCAACGCATCCAAGGTAAAACGCGCCGTGACCTCGGAAATCCGGCCTGCACCTTTGGTGACAACCATAAAGTTAATGATCATCAAAATCATGAAGACAACCAGACCGACAGCGTAGTTGCCACCAATCACGACTGACCCAAATGCACCAATGACCTGACCGGCTGCATCGGGGCCTTCGTGACCATAAAGCAAAACCACCCGGGTAGAGGCAACGTTAAGTGCTAGTCTCATCAAGGTTGCAATTAACAACACCGCGGGGAAGGCAGCAAATTCAAGAGGACGACGGGTATAAATGGTGACCAGCAATACAATCAACGACAAGGCAATGTTGAAAGAAAACATTAAGTCGAGCAGCATCGGCGGTACAGGCAGCACCACCATTGCTAAGGTGGCCAATACCAGTACCGGTGCGCCGATCGCTGGCATCGCACCCAGACGGTGGTAAGGCACCTTGTCAGAAAATGGCAATCGCCACTTGGCTTTTAACATGTCAGGCGTTCAAGTCCATGATTGGTGAACGTGGGCCAGTTGCCACGCGGAAATAAAATGAGAGTGCAAAGCAAGCAATTTTTACGCCAGAAAAAGCGGACAATGTGTCAGCTTTTTGGCGCGTTTACCAGCCAAAAAACACCGACAAGCAACCCGATAGCGGGACTTCGTTCACGCGCCCGATGACAATAGTTAATCGTGTTTCAAATCAGTAGGGATGGGTAAGTAGGTGTCATCTGGGCGCGTGGGCCGTCGGCCTCGACCTTTTTTGTATTGCTTGAGCTGGAAGACATACGCTAACACCTGAGCAACGGCAGTAAACAAACCGTCTGGGATCTGCTGCTCTAGCTCGGTACTGAAATACAGCGCGCGTGCCAGCGGTGCGGCAGGTACAATAGCAACATCATATTCTGCTGCAATTTCACGAATCTTCAGTGCGGTAAAATCAGAGCCTTTAGCTATCACGACCGGTGCACTGTCCATGTCGCTGTTGTAGCGTAACGCCACCGAATAGTGCTCAGGGTTAGTGACCACAACATCAGCTTGAGGCACATCGGCCATCATCCGGCGTTGCGCCATTTCCCGTTGCAGCATGCGAATACGCCCTTTAACTTCAGGGCTACCTTCGGTCTCCTTGTGCTCGTCTTTGACCTCTTGTTTAGTCATTTTCAGCTGCTCATTGTGTTGCCAAATTTGGAATGGCACATCAATCACCACCACCACCAGCAGTGAACAACAGACCAACAACACAAAGTCCAACAAAATATTTAACGCGTGAAAAAGATTGCTGGGAAAGGTGTCGATCGTCAGCTCAAAAAACTCTTCTAAGTTGATATAGACCAAATAGGTCGCAACGCCGGCGACGAGCAAGACTTTCAACACTGACTTCAACAGCTCGACGAGCCCTTGGGTACCAAACATACGCTTGAAGCCAGAAATCGGGCTCATTTTTGATAACTTGGGCCGCGCTGCTTCCCAAGAGAAGCTGACACCTCCCAAACCTGCTGCGCCGACGAGGCCGGAGATAAATAACACCACAAGGATCGAGCCTAGAGGCAGAATTAGATGCAGTAGCTCACCAACGATTACCAACATCAGCTCTGAGCTATCGAAGATTTCAGCACGCGAAAGTGAAAACAAGCGCGTCATCAGCGCCATTAACGCTTCGCCCAACGCTTGTCCAAACCACATTAAACTGACGGCACCCACCACCAGAACAGCCACTGACGCTAATTCTCTTGAGCGCGGTACTTGGCCCTTTTCCCGCGCCTGCTCCTGTCTTCGGGGTGTGGCGTCTTCTGTTTTTTCCTGACCGTCACTTTCTGCCATTAGTTAAACTCGCAATTCAGCCGGATAAGGGAGCAAATTTGATTGAGCCCGGTTTGCCAATGGTTGTTGTAGTGCGTCAACATACCGGACAGTAAGTACCAACTGATCAACAACCCCATCAACAATGCAAATGCAAAGCCAAGTGAGAAAATATTAAGTTGTGGCGCCGCTCGGGTCATCACACCAAAAGACAAATTGACCACCAACAAAGCAATGACACCCGCCAGCGACATACTCAATGCGACCTCGAACATGATCCCAAACCATGATGCGAGGCTGCGATAATCTGCGGCCCCTATCATCTCGCCAATGGGGAGCGTCTCAAAGCTCATTACCACTAGGTTAAGCATTTTCAAGTGGCCATCGGTGGAAAGAAATAACATAACGGCCAAGAAGAGATAAAACTGACCCAATAGTGGCGTGTTTTGACCGTTGGCTGGATCCACCATTGACGCAAAACYCAAACTTGATTGCATCCCCAAGATCTGGCCGAGGATGACGAAGGTTTGGCTAATGAACTGCGTGACTAGCCCCATCGCAACGCCAATCACGACTTGCTGCGCGAGCACCATAAATCCGRCAAATGACACTAACTCGATGTCCTCTGGCACCGCAGGAAGTGCAGGCATGACCGCAAAGGTAATCGCAAGAGAAAGGTATAAACGGATCCGGGTAGGCACGAAACGGGCACCAAAAAACGTCATCGCCATCATCATCGATGAGATGCGTGTAAACGGCCAAAAGTAGTTAGCCATCCAAGATAAAATCACCGAGGCCGGATATTCCATATGCCTTTCCGTCAGTACAGAATGGTTGGGATGTGATCAATCAAACGATAAAAATATTCCATCAACATCCGTGTCATCCAATGACCAAAAAACATCAGCGCAATAAACGTCGCAATTAAACGGGGAAGAAAACTGAGTGTCTGCTCGTTGATCGAGGTTGCCGCTTGGAATACAGCGACGATCAAACCGACTAATAAACCCGGCACGACAATCGCAGACACTAACAGTAGTACCAGGTAAAGCGCATCCTGGAACAGTTCAACAAACGCTTCCGGGGCCATTGCTGCCTCCTTTAGCCAAAACTGGCGGCGAGGGTAGAAAGGATCAAATTCCACCCATCAACCAACACGAAGAGCATTAATTTAAACGGTAATGACACTATCATGGGCGACAACATCATCATACCCATCGCCATCAATACCGACGCTACCACCAAGTCAATCACCAAAAACGGTAAGAACAGCATGAATCCAATTTGGAACGCGGTTTTCAGTTCTGATGTCACAAATGCGGGGATCAGTACAGTCATTGGCACCTGCTCTGGCTCGTCAACTTGAGCGCCCGACATATTGACAAAGGTTTCCAAATCTTTGACACGGGTTTGCCTGAGCATAAACTCTCGTAGTGGCACTTGCACCCGAGTGAAGGCCTCACGCGCTGTCATCTGCTCATTGATATACGGCTGTACCGCCTCTGTATTCATTTTATCGATCACCGGCGACATAATGAACAAGGTCAAAAACATGGCGATGCCAATAATGACTTGATTGGACGGCGTTTGCTGTAATCCCATCGCTTGGCGAAGGATCGCCATCACCACCACAATGCGGGTAAATGACGTCATTAGAATGACGACCGCTGGCAAAAACCCCAACGCGGTCATCAGCGCTAAAATTTGTAAGGTCACGGAGTAGTCTTCGCTACCATCCGGATTGACTCGCATGGTCACCGCAGGGATCCCGCCTCCGGTATTGCGCTGCGTTTCCAGGCGAACCGCTTCACCGCTATCATTCAGTGACTCGGTTGTGATGCTTTCCTGGGCGGGCGTGGCTTCTTGCTCGGCGAAAGCAAACGGTGTCATCAAAGTGGCCACCACCAAAACCCAGACTGCCAATAGCGTGCGTATCGTCATTTTCGATTCAATAGTTGGCTAAGCTGATTTGCAAAGCGAGAGTGAGAGTCTGGCGAAGTCGGCGCTGTTGTGGGCACAGGATTATCTAGCGCTTTTAATAGCTGCACCTGAGAAGCTGTGACACCGATGACAAGTTGCTCTCCATGTACGTCCACAACTAATATCCGCTCTTTTTGGCCAATAGCTAATTGACTGACAATTTTGATCCCATTGCTTTGCTGCGCCAAGCCAGGGAGCTTAAGCCGACGTAATAGCCACGCTAACCCAAAGATTAATGCCAACACCAGCCCGAGAGACAACAGCATTGTCACTATGCTTACGTCTGGCGCCGCTGCCCAAGCGGGCATCGGCACCACCAATATACCCCAAACGCGTCGGTTCACGATCATCTTATCGTAGCTTCTTAATTCGCTCAGTTTGACTGATGACATCGGTAAGACGGATACCAAATTTATCGTTAACCACCACCACTTCACCGTGGGCGATCAAGGTACCATTTACCAGAACATCGAGCGCTTCACCTGCAAGACGGTCGAGTTCAACCACCGAGCCTTGGTTAAGCTGGAGAAGATTCCGAATATTAATCTGGGTGTGTCCCACTTCCATCGAAATGGTCACCGGAATATCGAGAATCGCATCGAGCTTACGTTGTTCATCCGCGCCCAGTTGCTTCTCACTGTCGTCAGTGAGCTCATCCAATGGTGCCGCTTGTACGTCGTCTGATCCTTCCGAATCAGACTGCTCAGCCAGGGCAGCAGCCCAATCATCATCTACATCATTTTGATCCATGACGTCTTACCCCTGTTTACTGGTCTTATTCACTGAGTTTTACCTTGTTTATCATCAATCGGTAAATCTTCCTCGAGATCATCGAGAAGCTCAGGTTTATCCTGTAATAGCGAAATATCAGACTTCGCCATATCAGGTCGTTTTAGTTTTTCAACAATTTTCAGTGCCAGTTTATCGTTAGACTGGCCCATTTTCGCTCGATAGGTTGGCAAATCTTCTACAAAAACCGTACACGCATCTGGCATATCAACCGGGATCACATCCCCTTTTTGTAACTCCATCAAATCGCGCAACGATAAGGTCACATCGAGTAGTTTTGCACTGAGTTCCACATTCACGTCCAATATTTCATCACGTAGCGCTTTACTCCAGCGCACGTCGGTATCCATCTTGTCACTTTGTACCCCGGCGTCGAGGAGCTCACGGATTGGCTCCAGCATCGAATAAGGCATGACCATATGAATGTCACCGCCTCCGCCATCCAGTTCGATGTGGAATGAACTGACCACAATCACTTCCGATGGACTGACAATGTTTGCCATCGCTGGGTTGACTTCCGAATCAAGATACTCAAAGGCCACTTCCATAACAGGGGCCCACGCGTCTTTATAATCCTCAAACATCAGCTTCAGCAGCATCTGTATGACGCGTCGTTCGGTTGGGGTAAATTCGCGCCCTTCGATCCGGGCATGAAATCGGCCATCGCCACCAAAGAAGTTTTCAACCAAAATAAAGACCAGTCGGGCCTCCATGGTGATTAAGCTAGTCCCTTTTAGTGGACGAAACCGTACCATGTTTAAACTGGTCGGAACGTATAACGTGTTTTGGTACTCGCCAAACTTCATCATCTGCACGCCGTTTATCGAAACTTCGGCGGTTTTCCGCAGCATATTGAACAAGCTGATGCGCATGTGACGCGCAAAACGCTCATTGATAAGCTCGAGCGTCGGCATGCGCCCGCGCACAATTCTATCTTGTGACGAGAAGTCGAAGGAGACCGCCCCATCTTCTCCAACCTCGGGCTCATTATCGTCGTCATCGACGTCGTCAACGCCGTGAAGGAGCGCGTCAATCTCGTCTTGGCTGAGTAAGTCAGTCACGTCATCACCTATTGCATCACAAACCCAGTGAAGAGAACCCGCTCTACCACCGGCTCACCCGTTACTTTAATTAAAGCCGCGCGCACATTCTCAGCGGATTGACGTCGGACTTCTAGCTGACCTTGAGGGGTCCGCAGTTGCTCAACTGTGGCAGCACCAAAGGTATTGAGTAACGCATGTTCTACCAGCGGCAAATTTTCCTTCGCTAGCGCTTCTCTCTCACTACCACGCACCAATAATTGTGCATTCACTTGCACCAGCCGTTGTTGTTCATCACCGGTCACGTTAAAGACAAACGGCTGAGGTAGAGTGACATAAATGGCCGGAAACGTGTTATTTTCTTCCTCCAAGACAATATCGTCCTGACTTTTATCGTCACCCGATAAAAAGAAAAAAGCCCCACCGCCTACGGCCGCCAATAACACCACAGCAGCAACAATGATAATGATGAGCTTTTTCTTGCCCCCGCCTTGTTCCGAGGTTGCGTTGTCATTTGCCATGGCTATTCATGCTCCTCATTATTGGTGCGTTTTTATCAAGCATAGTAATCGACAGCGCGATCATTGTGTGAAACGTTTAACACGTGCCCTGCTAACATCGCGTCATCATGGTCGTCAGCGGTCTTCAACCCAAGAGACGGGTCGCCTGACGCCCCTGCCCCAGTATGATTTTGTTGTCCTGAAGCCATTTGCTGCGCGCCACTGTCTTGCTGCTGAACGGATCCTTGAGCCAACTGTAAGCCTTGTTGCTGTAGCATATCACGAAGCCGCGGCATTGCTTGTTCAACCGCGTCTCGCGCTTGCTGGTTGGCGACTGTAATGTGAACCGTCGCTTGATCGTTGTTCATTCCCAACTTAATTTGCATTCGCCCTAGCTCAGGAGGGTCAAGCCGAATATCAACCTGCTTGAGGTTTTTTGACAGCATGATGTTAATACGCTCCGTCAAGGCAGCACCAGCTTCTGTGGAAGTTTGTCCTAGCGGGAGGGGCGCCTGTGCACTCTGCGCTGCTTGCATATCTTGTCGTGCCGTGGCGGACTGGGCCGACGACAACCCTAAACCACTGGCCAATTGTTGCGCTAAGTTTTCAGGGCGTGTGACTCCCTCTGCTGCGCTAGAAGCACTGCCACTTGTCAATGCGCTGTCCGCTTGACCCGCTTGCTCTGCCATCGCTTTTAATGCGGCTTTGCTGAGGTCATCCGACTGGCCCATTTTTCCTGATAATAACGACGCTGGATTGGCATTGGGGGTCGCTGCTGATTTTGCATCATGGCGCGGTTTATCGGTCAGCTCGCTACTCTTTAATAATATCGCGCCTTCTTTTGTGACGCCCTCTTTCAGCTGGCCTTCTTTCGCCAGCGTTTCCTTTTCTTTGCTTAGAGATGCTGGATTATCTGTATCTTGTTGCGCTTTGGCGGTTGACCATTTTATCGCGCTTCCATCCGATTCAAGCGCGTTATCTTTGCGATGTGCAGCACTCTCAGCGTCAAGTGATTGCGTCGCTCTTACTTGACTTGCCAACGCCGCCAACTGATCCGGCGATAACTGATCGAGTACTTTTTCGGGTGACACACCCTCCGGCAAGTTTTTGGCCAGCTCAGTCAATAACGCTTGTCTGTCGATCACCCCTTCTGTGTTATCACCGTCTATCTGCACACTTTCAGCGTCGGCAGTAGGCAAAGATTTGCCATTAAGCATGGCTGCCGCTTGATTCAGTCGCATCAGCAGTGCTTGGCTCTCTTCCATGGCTGTCATATCGGCAATTTCGGCCATTTCCGCTTCGCTAAACATGCCATCAGCAAGCATCGCCTCGGCATCAATTGCCTGACCATCAACCAATAAAGTCTTGCCATCTTGGGTCAGTTTAATCGGTATGTCGCCTTGCTCACCCTTGCCATCAATGGACTGGCGCAACGCCGCTAAAAAGCCGGTATTTTTATCACCTTTTACCTCGCCTGTCGCACCGTCACTGGTCGCGAGAGGGGTTTTAGGTGAGAGATTGGAAAGCGTCAGCGTAGACTGCGTCATAAGTTTCTCGTCATTACCTTATGGTTATCCTTTAAACCGAGCCTCAATGTGCTGGCATGTCGGTAATGATAAAGCAATTATCGCGCCATTTTATTCTTAGGAAAAGGGAGAGGGACGTCGGCGTGCAATAATTGCTGCCATTTCATCCATTTGACGCTGTTCTTGATAATGAGCACGTTCCGCTTCTTCTCGCGCTCGCTTTTCGATTAACCACTCGAGAGACTGCCGGTGTTGGCGTATTTGTTGCCATGCTTGACGGCACTGTTCTAAATGATCCTTAAACTGATGCTCGGCATCTCGTTGCTTTGCCAAGGTTTCATCAAGCTGGACGATAAATTTATTAAGGTGGCCAAACGCGCTGGCAGAGAGCCCAGACTGACCTCGGTCAGACATTTGTCGGCAATATTCCAGACGATACTGCTCAATTTGCTCGATCTGGTGATAATAGCCATCTAATGCTTGCTGGGCTTCACTGACGCTGAGTTGCGCCTGCTTTTCATCTTCTTGGGCCTTTTCTAACAATAAATGCAGTGCATGGTCAGCCATAAATTATCCTTGCAAGGTTGAGCGCAACATATTGACGCACATATCGAAAGGGACCACCTCTTTCATCCCTTGTTGCAAATAATTATCCAGTTTTGGCTTCAAGTGAAAGGCTTGGTCAACGGCTGCATCACTGCCTGGCTTGTACGCGCCAATTGAGACCAAGTCTTGGTTTTTGCGGCAAACGGACAACACTTGCCGCACCGCTTTCGACATCAAGATTTGCTCGTCACTGGTAATATTCGGCATCACACGGCTTACCGACCGTTCGACATCAATCGCCGGATAATGCCCGCCATCCGCCAATTCGCGAGACAAGACGATGTGACCATCAAGAATGGCACGTGCAGCGTCGGCAATTGGATCTTGTAAGTCATCACCTTCGGTCAATACAGTAAAAAATGCCGTGATCGAGCCCTGCCCGACAGCACCATTTCCTGCACGCTCGACTAATGAGGGTAAACGGGCAAATACCGAGGGTGGGTAGCCTTTAGTCGYGGGAGGTTCACCCACGGATAAGGCGATCTCACGTTGTGCCTGAGCAAAACGTGTTAATGAGTCCATCAGCAAAAGCACATCCAACCCAAGATCGCGAAAATACTCAGCGATCGTTAGTGCCGTTTGACAGCCTTTTAAGCGCACAAGCGGCGATGAATCAGCAGGGGCGGCGATAACGACGGCACGGGCCCGGCCCTCCTCCCCTAAGATATCATCGATAAATTCTTTTACTTCTCGGCCACGTTCGCCAATCAGCCCCACAACCACGACTTGTGCGGTGGTGCCACGTGTCATCATCCCAAGCGTTACGGATTTACCCACACCAGAGCCGGCAAACAACCCAATTCGCTGCCCTTTACCGACAGTAAGTAGACCGTTAATCGCTTTGATCCCCACATCGAGGGGGTCTCTAATTGGCTGTCTCGCTAATGGGTTGATGGGGATACCTTCTAAACTGGCCTGCTTATCAGTGTAGATATCCCCTTTGCCATCCAGTGGGTTTCCCATACCGTCGATAACACGGCCAAGCAGCTCCATGCCTACGGAAAGTTGGCTACGTTCAGATAAAGGCGTCACGCGTGCGCCCGGGAGTACACCAGAGACTTGTTCGTTTGGCATCAAGTACAACAACTCTCCGGCAAACCCCACCACTTCCGCTTCGATGGTTCCATTTAAGGTCTCGACCGCACAAACAGAACCGATGGGCGCACGACAGCCGATCGCTTCGAGCGTTAAGCCGACCATTCGTACCAATTTGCCGGATGCCACGGGTTTTGGCGCAAGGTTATCTAATTGACACCGCTTTAAGCGCTCAGCCAGCTGACTCATGACGACACGCCGTCATCATCGCTGGATGAGGATGAAGCATGAGGTTTTGCTTGCGCTTGTGCCGCTGCGTCTGACGACGGCTGCGTCGACGACTTGAGCGTATCGGTTTCAGTATTGGGCGTATTAACACTGGGATCGTCAGCGCCAGACGTAGAGGACTGGGATGGCACTGATTGCCGTGACTGATTTTTCCCTTGAAACTCGCGGAGCAACGCGTCCACCCGTTCACTGTATTGATAATCAACCACAGAATCTTTCGATTTCACATGTACATCACCACGCGCTAACGCGGGCTCTGATTGTAACGTCCAATCCCGTGAGGCTAACATGGCGTCGTCGTAGGCTTCGGTGACCACGGCATAATCATCAGGATGTAACGCGGCTGTCACGGGATGATCCGCCACGGGAAGTGCAGCTATCGATGCGCGTAATGTCTGTAAAATGACCTGCGGATTGGTTTCTAACTCCACGCCGGTCAGCGACTTAGTCAATGCTTGGACCATTACCAAAAGTTGCTGTTCGACGTCTATATCAAGCTTCTCCAATGGATGACTGAGCTGATTAAGAATGGTGTCAAGATGCTGACAGCGCGTCTCAATTAATGCTTTTCCCTCTTCAACACCCTGCTCATACCCTGCCTTTTTGCCTTCTTCGAATCCTTTTTCGTGCCCTTCTTCTAGACCACCCTCTAGCCCTTCTTGATGCCCGAGTTGTTTGCCTTCTTCATAACCTTCGTCATAACCTTGTTGCCGAATCGCTTCTAGGGCATCGGCCGTCAATGGCTCTGGGGCCGGCTCACTTTCTTCAGCGTCAGTATCCGCTTCTGGCTCCCAGCTCGGATCATAATTGAGCGCAGTATCTTTGGGCAGATTATCTCGATCGCCATAAGGCGGCAGTGTCCAACGATCGATCGTTTCGGCGTCAGCTTCATTGGCACGAATATAGCCACGGCGTTTATCTAAACTCATCGACAACCTCTACGCGAAAGAAAAGCAACTTATACAAACTCATCACCGCCGCCACCAGTGAGCATCAGCTCACCGGCATCGGCAAGGCGACGCGCAACGGAAAGGATTTCTTTTTGTGCCCCTTCAACATCGGAGACACGAATTGGCCCCATGGCTTCGATATCATCTTGCAGCATTTCGGCCGCACGTTTAGACATGTTGCGATAGATTTTCTCGCGTAAATTATCTTCAGCCCCCTTAAGTGCTTTTTGCAGCACTTCTTGCGGCACATCGCGCAATAGGGTCTGTATACCGCGGTCATCCACATCAATTAAGTTGTCAAAGACAAACATCAAGTCTTGGATTTGTGATGCCATCTCTTCGTCCTGATCACGAATGGAGTCCATTAAGACACCTTCTACACTGTTGTCCATGTAGTTCATGATTTCGGCAGCCGCCTTTAAGCCACCAATTTTGGCGGCTTGAGCACCCGCTTGGCCAGCAAACTGCTTCTCCATGATTTCGTTTAGTTCGTGTAATGCCGCTGGCTGGACTTCTTCTAAGTTGGCGATCCGCATCATCAGGTCGAGCCGGTCACGCTCAACAAACTGGGAGAGAATTTCTGCTGAATGTTCAGGATCTAAGTATGACAGCACGATAGTTTGAATCTGCGGGTGCTCGTTGATGATGATGCTGGCGACTTGACGCGGATCCATCCATTTGAGTGAGTCTAAGCCTTTGGAGCCACTGCCAAGCAATATTTGGTCAACCAAGTTATTAGCTTTTTCTTCACCCAGCGCCGCCACCAGTGCGTTACGCACGAAGTCTTCGCTTCCCATCCCAATCGATGTGTATTTTTGGATTTCTTCCAAAAACGCACGATGTACCGCCGCGACCTTGTCCGAGTTAAGTTCGGTCATTGATGTCATCGCCGAACCGACTCGCTGCACTTGTTTAGGTTCGAGGTGTCGAATGATACTTGCTGCATCTTGCTCACTTAAACTTAACAGTAAGATGGCGGCTTTCTCAATCCCACTTAAAGAGCTGATATCGAAACTTGAGCCGGCTTGCTCTTCACCCGTGTTTGCGACTTCATTTGCCATCTTCGGTCACCCAGTTTTTTACCGCTTGTGCGGCCAAGTCTGGCTCATTGGCGACCAGCGCTCGGACCGCTTTTAGCAAGTCTTCGTTTTTATGTAAGTTTGGCAGCTCAACATCTGACGCTGACATGGCAAAATTACTCGAGCCATCGAGCTCTGAACCAATCAAGCCAACGTCATCGCCATCTGGGGTAATGGGTAGGCCATCCGGACCCAAGATTTCGCCATTAGGCCCGACAGTATTGCCATCTTCGTCGGTATTGGGGTACAACAGCTTTTTCATCGCTGGGCGGACCAACACCACAATAATCACGGTAACGACTAAAGCAGCCGCCAACCAGCGTACCCAATCATTAAAGTTTGGATGATCCCAGATAGCAACGTCTTGTTCGGCAGCTTGCTCAGGTTCGACAAATGGTACGGCGATCACTTCAAGCACATCACCGCGCTGCTCACTAAAACCTACCCCGCCCATTAATAAGCGGCGGATTTTTGCCAGTTCATCATCCGTTAAAGGCTCTTTAACCACATCACCGGTGTCCGGATCGACACTTTGCTTAAAATTCACCGCCACTGAAACAGTTTGGCGGTCGATCACGCCTGATTGCGCGCGCCGATGACGAATTGTCGTATCTAATTCAAAATTACGCGTCGCTTCTCGACTGACCGAACCATTTCCGCCTGCGCCATTTTTTAAATCTCGCACATCCTCTGGAATAGAGGCGTCCGCTGGTGGTTGATTGCTTAATGCCCCAGGGATACCAGACACACGGTCGGAGCCGTTATAATCTTCACGTGTGTATTCACTGCGCGTCGCTGGCGTATTGGGGTTATATTGCCGTTGCGTTTCTTCCAACGAGCTAAAATCCAGGGCAACATCGACTTGAGAGGTATAATTCCCTAAGCCCAAAACAGGGATGAGAATGGAATCAATTTTTTCCCGTAACTGGCGCTCTTGTTTACGTTCTAATTCGTACTCTTTTCGCCGTGCCGCCGACGCTGGATCTTCACTGCCTGAGTTGAGCAAACGTCCATGCTGATCAGTGACGGTTACGCGCGTGGGTTTCAGAGAAGGCACTGCGGAGGCCACCATATCAACAATCGAGTCGACTTCTTCTTGGCCTAGGGTATTACGCCCGCCAAGGGTCAAAAAGACCGTTGCGGACGCTTCTTGATTGTGACGCACAAAAACACTCTGTTTAGGCAGCGCCAACAGCACTCTTGCTTTTCGTACTTGACGCACTTCTTCGATCGCTGCCGCCAGTTGACGTTCACGACTCAGTTTTAAGCGTTCTGTTTCAAGCTTTTGCGATACACCAAAGCCCATATCATTGAGCAAAATATCGTCGCCCTCTGCCGTGGCTGTATTTAACCCCGCGCGGGTGAGCCCAAGACGAATGGACGAGTAATCGCTAGAGGGAACGCGGATGGTGTTTCCATCGAGTTGATAATCGACTTTGCTTTGATCTAGGTGATCGAGAACCGGAATAAGCTCTTCCGTTTCGTACGTACCCAGTGGCCGCATCTCTGGCTCTTGTACCCAGAAAAAAAGCATCATGATCAGGGCCACGCAGATCGCGACCGCGAGCACCAAGATCAGTTGACGCACCATGTCGAGATCGCCAAATATCGAATTTGACGACGCCGATTGTTCGAGTGCATCCGGATCTTGCGCGCTTTGCTCCGCGTCTAGCGTTGCATCGGTCGATGGTAATGCTGCTGCACCAACTGACACCGCGAGATCGGTATTTTGATTCTCTTCAGCCACTGATTAATTCCTACATTAAACAGGCATGTTCATTAATTCTTTATACGCTTCAACCAGTTTGTTGCGCGTTTGTACTGTTGCGTCAAAGGCCACACTGGATTTGTTCCGAGCGATCATGACATCCGATAAGCTCACATTACGATCGCCTTCATCAAACCGGGTGGCGAGTTCACCGGATGTTTTTTGCAGTCCATTGACATGATTAATGGCGCTGGAGAGCATATCGCCAAACTCTTGGCTAACTTGCTGTCCCGTGGCGGGCTGAGACACATTTTTCGCGGCTACCGCCATGGCTTGCATTTCTTGCGTCAGGGCATTGGCTTTCATCGTCGATCCTTCCTGTGTCAATTTTTTGTCAAATGAGTCAGATTTCTATCAGATATCTGTGTGTTTGCAACTTTGAGACCACTTTAGCAAAAAGCCGCAACACCGCGCGATTATTGGGGAATATCGATGCCAGCATCACGCATTTTGGCTAATTTATAGCGTAAGGTTCTCGGGCTAATCCCAAGGCGTTCTGCAACATCTTTGCGTCGTCCTTCACAAGCGCGGATCGTTTCTAAAATAATAGAAAATTCCTGATCGCGTAACTCATTGCCCAATCCTACGCCATTGGGGGGCGGCTCAACATGCCCAGTGGTCGTTGGAGGAGAGGCCGGTGCTTGTGCTGGGTGGTTAAAGCGCGTATTCATTACTTGATTTTGTAAGCTAGACGCGTCTTGCCAATCTTGCCCCTCCAGTAGAATATCAGAGGCTTGAATGTGCGACTGCGTGGCCAAGATTAATGCGCGTTGCATAACGTTATCGAGCTCTCTGACATTACCAGGCCACGGGTAAGCGAGCAGTTTCTGTTCGGCATCTGGATGCAAACTTGGGCAAGGTAAGCCTTGTTTTTGGCAGTGGCGTGATAGTAAATAATGCGCCAGTGGAATAATATCGCCGAGCCGATCACTGAGCGCCGGCCAAGTGATGGGAAAGACATTCAAGCGATAGTAAAGATCTTCTCGAAAGTGGCCTTGCGCTACGTATTCTTTTAAGTCGCGGTTACTGGTGGCAAGCACCCGCAAATCAAGCTGGATACTTTTTCGTCCACCTAAACGCTCAACCTCACGCTCTTGCAACACGCGTAGTAATTTCGCTTGCAACCCAAGCTCCATCTCACTGATTTCATCCAGTAAAATGGTTCCGCCTTGTGCCTGTTCAAACTTGCCCGGGCAAGCCTGAACCGCGCCAGTAAAGGCCCCTTTTTCGTAGCCAAATAACGTGGCTTCTAACATGTTTTCTGGAATCGCGGCACAGTTAATGGCGACAAAAGCGGCATTGGCACGTGCTGAATGATCGTGAATATAGCGCGCCATGACTTCTTTTCCTGAGCCTGACGGCCCTAAGATCATCACATTCGCATCGGTATTTGCTACTTTGTCTGCCAACGCCAGTAAGGCGACGCTTTTTGGATCTTCAGCAATCGCATCGGAGTCATCGGTTTTGACAGGGGCATAGCGGCTCACCATATTTAACAGCACTTCGGGGGCAAACGGTTTGGCCATGTAATCGATCGCGCCCTCTTTCATCGCCGCCACGGCATCTTCGATGTTGGCATAGGCCGTCATCAGCAAAACCGGTAAATTCGGCATGTGTGTTTTAATCGAGCGCAAAAGTGCAAGGCCATCCATTCCTGCCATTTGCACGTCAGAGACGACAATATCAATGGCCTCTGATTTCAGGGTCACTAAGGCTTGCTCGGCACTGTCCGCTTCTCGCCAGTGATACCCTGCCAGCGCCAGTGTATCGACAAGCGCTTCGCGCAACCCTTCATCATCTTCCACGATTAGCACGGTTGTTTGGCTCATTGTGTTTCTCCTACGCTCTCACCATGATCTGCCACCGCCCCTTTGGCAAGCGGCAAACACAATGTAAAACAGGCCCCTTTTTCAGGCTCAGATTGTAAGGTGAGCTTGCCATCATGGGCATGACACACCATTTGCACAACGGCGAGGCCGAGACCTGTCCCCTGTTGTCGCGTGGTAAAAAAAGGCTCAAGGACTTTGGCATGTAACTCCGGCGCGATGCCTGGCCCGTTATCCGCCACCGAAAGTAAAAGGTTATCACCCTGCAGCCGTGAATCGACAACGACTTGGCAGCCTTTGCCCGCTACCTGGACAGCATTAATCACAAGATTACTTAAGGCACTGGCTAACGCATTGGGGTTGCCCAACACCTTTACACTTTCGTCGTCACTGTTAATTGCAAAATCAACATCGTGTCCTTGAACGACCGCATCCACCATGGGCTCAAATTCATTAAATAGCTGTTCGACACTGAATACCTTGACCACGTTATTGTCACCGCCTTTGGCAAATAGCAACATGTCATTAACTTGCTTTTCCAGATCATGCAAACGGTCTAACAACTTGAATTGAAAACGCTGCCTGGTCGCATTATCCAGGTTTGGGGCACCTAGGTTGGACGCATACAAAATGGCACTCGATAGTGGCGTACGCACCTGATGCGCTAATGATGCCACCATTTTACCTAACGATGATAAGCGTTGTAGATCACTGACACGCGATTGCAATAAACGGGTTTCGGTCATATCGGTAATTAAAATGAGCTGCCCCGAATCGGACGCAGAAATGGCCAGTTTTACTCGCCGACCATCTTTTAGTGATACCTCGTGCCCATCATCGTCACGTGGGGAAAAGGCCCGTTGTATCACCTCAAACCAACGCTGCTGAGTCAATGGCTCACCCAGTAGTCGATGCGCCTCTGGGTTGGCTTCAGCGACACGTCCATTGGCGTCCAGCAAGATGACCCCCGCAGGCATAACATCCAGAACTTGCTTATATCGAGTAAGTTGTTGATCCACTGATCCAAGTGGTGACGATTGGGTTTCCATTTAAGCAATACACATTTCAATCAAGGTTTTACTCATTTAAGCAGGGATTAAGCCGTAAAAATAGTCAATAATATCAGCTTCTTGAAGACAAAAAACGAAGTCATTTTTTTGACTCCGCTTTTTGACACATTGTCAATTTATACTAACTCTTCTTTGTTGAGTTCGTACTTACGCATTTTTTCCACCAAGGTGGTTCGCCGCATACTCAACATATCCGCGGCTCTCGCAACGACGCCTGACTGCGCCTCGAGTGCCTGCTTGATCAGAGCAACTTCTACCTCAGCCAGGGTCTCTTTAAGGTTGACGCCCTCGGGAGGCAAACTAGTAAAACCTGGACTGTCAGAAAAGCCTGGCATCTCATCGTCACACGCGGGAATATCTGGCTCACAAAACATCGCAGTGAGTGCCTCTCGCTCTGCCATTTCGGTGTCTTCTACCGAATACGCTTCTGGCTGAAATTCAGGAATATCACTGTAGCGATATTTCGCGGGGAGGTGATTTACATCCACCATTTGCCCCGGATATAAAATCACCAAGCGCTCGATAAGGTTGGCCAATTCACGCACGTTCCCCGGCCACTGATGTTCCATTAGCGAATTAATCGCTCGCGGTGAAATATGAATTCGTCCATTTCCTTCACTATCTAGACGAGACATCAGTTCGTGGATAAGCAAGGGAATATCGTCAATACGATCTCGCAATGCAGGCATCTCAATCGGGAATACGTTGAGTCGGTAATAGAGATCTTCGCGAAATTCGCCTTCTTGGATCATCGTTTCCAGTGTGCGGTGAGTGGCAGCAACCACTCTGACATTGGCGCGAATACTTTTATTTCCTCCCACTCGCTCAAACGTACGTTCTTGAAGAACGCGTAACAACTTCACTTGCATTGGCATCGGCATATCGCCGATTTCATCCAAAAAGAGCGTTCCACCCTCCGCAAGTTCAAAACGTCCTTTGCGCGCTGAAATTGCGCCGGTAAAAGCCCCTTTTTCATGGCCAAAGAGTTCACTTTCGAGGAGCTCTCCGGGAATCGCACCACAGTTCACCGGCACAAAAGGACCAGTCGCGCGTGAGGATGAATGATGAATATGGCGTGCAACCACTTCTTTACCGGTGCCAGACTCACCTAAAATCAACACACTTGCCTCGGTTGAAGCAACCTGATCAATTAAATGACGAACCTGTTCAATCACATCGCTCTTGCCAACCATATTATGAAAGGCGGTATTGTCACCTGCGAGTTGTGGGATACTAAACGCTTGTTTTCCAGCAAACTCACGGCAATGGTGTAAGGCGTCAAACAATTGTGGGTAATTTAACGGTAAGCCCAGTTCGCCGACATAATTAGGCAACCCGGAAAGTTCACGATCATGACGTCGAATCGCAATCACTGGTACATGGTGATAGGTTGCAAGCTGGTCAAGTACTTTCTCTAACAGAGATGTCGAGCGGACGTGACCAAGAAAACATGCGCCCCAGTTTTGCTCCCAGAGTGCATCACTGACATCTGTGGTCGAGTGAAGCGCGTAACGCTCGCCGATAAAATCGAGTATCACGCCGAGATCGTGACGAAACTGGTCATCGTCATCGATAACAAGGATCTTTGCTAAATCTTGCATGTGTGAGATACGTCTGCCCTGATAACTTATTATTATTGTGCCGCTCGTAAGCAACAACAATCTCAATTTTAATCAAGACATTGTAATAGAGAACGCACATAAGGCAACTGGAGACACAGTAAACCTGTGACTCCAGTGCCATGTCCGTCGTTTGGTAGGCGGTTTAACTGGTCGCTTGGGTCATATTATGGTATTCAGAAGGAATCTGGTCCCAAGCTGATTTTATCTCTCGCAATAGCTCAATCACATCGTCAATGGGTTCTGGCGTATTGTCTAAGTTGGCGGCACTGACTTGTCGAATCATAAAGTCATAAATGGCATCCAAATTATCCGCGATATCACCGCCCTCATCCATAGATAAACAAGCCCGTAGATTGATAATAATATCCAATGCCTTACCTAGGCGCTCACCTTTGACGGATAAATTGCCTTGTGCCATCGCCGCCTTACCTTGAATTAAACGCTCAATAGCCCCGGCCATCAGCATCTGGATAACCTTATGAGGCGACGCGGCGCTTAACTGACTGTCAACAGAGACCTTCTTATAGGCCTGTAGTGAGCCTCTCATAGTCTTCCTTACCTATTGAAATTTCTTATACAGCTGCACAGACTGCTTCCCCTTGCGCTGCTGTAACAAGCGCTTGGCAGATTCTGCTTTGTGCTCTTCGAGCGTATCAATGAGCGTTTTTGTTCTTGCCAACGCCTCGGACCATTGTGGATGACTCGGCGCCTGTGTTGACGCTGCAATCTTATCGAGCAGCGTTTTTCTATCATGCAATTGTTGAGCCAGCTTTTCTGGATCAATATCACTTAAGGTTAAGTGCTGAGCAATGTCTGCATCCATTACCTCTAACGTAACGAGCCAATCCGCTATCTCTGTCATGGCTAACCTGGCATGATGTTTTGCATTGCTTGCAATTGAGAACGCATTTGACTGGTTGCTTCTTCCATCGCAGAAAAGCGCTGCATGGTTCGTGACTCTAAGCTTTCCATGCGTCGATCTAACTCACGCTGATCATCACGTAATCTCAGCTTTTGCTCTGAAAGCGTGCTTTCACGGTTACTGATCGCTCCACCCGCGCCGGTGAACCCATTGACCACCTGCTCTAATTGACGCGCAAAGCCATCATTGCCACCGAAAAAACCTTCTAAAGCGTTAAAGTTTTGACGCAGCTGGCGGTCTAACACTTTATTGTCGATTTCTAAACGGCCATCCATGGTGGTCGTCACCCCAAGTTCACTCAATGTTTTCATCCCTTCAGGCGYTTTCTCTATCGGGGATGAAAATAAGTTACGTAACCGACTGGTCGCCGTACGTATCACACTTTCACCCGCCAACGGACCGCCTTGTTGCGTTTCGGGATCATATTGGCTAACGGCTTGCGAGACACGGAAGAACGCATTGTAATTATCAACAAATGACGTAATCGACGAGCGCACAGATTCTCTATCGTGATCGACAACCAATGACTGCGGGCTACTGCTTGCTTGGTCAACTTCTAACGAGACACCTTCGATAGCATTATCAAATGTATTGGTTGTACTAGACACCGAGGCGATACCATCAATCAGTATTTTGGCGTCTTGTGCTGCCTGCATTTGCGTCATGCCATTGTTAGCTTGTCGAGCTTGAAACCCTAACTGGTGGAGTGCACTGCCTATCTGAGCATCAACATTCACTTCGATTCGATTCGATTCCCCGGTTTTATTTCCGTTTAGCACCATACGTGCACCACTATCATCTTGGATAAGCGACGCCTGGATCCCGGGGTTTTTAGGATCGTTATTAATCGTCCGCACAACGTCAGCCAAGCTGTCTTTGCCCTGCGGCACATCGATCACACTGGTGCGATTACCCATGGTTATCGTAAGTTTACCCGTCCCCAACGAGGCATCAGGATCAACGCCTGGCGAGACGAGCTTATGAGCCCCCGCAAGTTGCTGTACATCAATCTGATAACGTCCAGGGATGGCGTCCGGTGTTGCCGTAGCACCGAGCGCGTCAGGATTACTCACCGAGGTGGTTCTCGCCGAAAAACCTTCGTTACGACGAAAATCATACATCTGGGTTTTAAGTGTCGCGAGAGATTCTTTTAAGCGACCAAACGCACTAATGTCGGTTTCAACGTCATTAGTGCGTTTGACAATCCGCTCTTGTTTGGGTGCACGTTCAGCATCCACGATTTTAGTGACCATGGCATTAATATCCATGCCACCGCCCATGCCTGCTGCTTTTACACTCATAACGACTCTCTCACCTCGTTACACCTTCTCTGTGACCAGCCCTCGCGCGTGTTGCGACAATTGCTTAGCAAGCTCTAACATTTCTTTTTCTGGAATTTGACGGATGATATCACCACTGGTCATTTCATAAACAGTGACAATGCTCCGTCCTGTGTCTTCATCCAATCGAAATGCGAGTCCTTTGTTAAAGTCAGACATAAACTCATCTAGCCGGGCGACCAGCTTTTCAAGCTGTTGTTGTTGTAGCTGACGGTTTTCTTCAATGCGCTGCGACTGTTCAACACGCCGTTGCTGCATTGATTCTCGCGCCTCTCGACGTTCAGCTTGCTGATGCTGATTCACCGGATTAGACTGCGTTTGTCCAACTCTTACATCTTTTGCAATCTTTGTGCCATCAGAGGGTTTTGAGTGCAGCAGGGATGAATTGGAAACGGATGAAATGTCCATTGCTATTCACCTCCAAAAACGTAGCGGCGGCGATTAGGCCGCCGCTCGTGAATGGTTAACCGAGCAAGCTCAGTGCCGCTTGTGGTGCCTGCTTGGCTTGCGCCAAAATCGAGGTACCAGACTGCTGCAGAATTTGCGATTTGGTCAAGTTCGTTGTTTCTTTCGCGAAATCAACATCACGGATTCGGCTGTTCGAGGCCGATACGTTTTCATTGACGTTATCCAAGTTCGCAATTGTATGGCTCAAACGGTTTTGCTTCGCACCCAATTCAGCACGGTGAGAGTCGATAAATTGCATCGCATTATCGAGCATACCGACCGCTTTTTGTGCGCCACCCATAGACGAAACATCCACATCTTTGATGGTTTCATCCACTTTGGTTCCCATGGAGAGCGACGTAGCCAGCGCCCCTGAGAAGGTTGCATCCGATCCTGCCCCAGTGACAATTTGCAGCTCACCGTTTTCCGTCACCGATGCACTGAGTTTATCGTCAGCCTGACCATTAATGTAGGTGGCGATTTCCTCAATGTCATCACCGCCTTTCGCCGTTACATTGATGGATGTTGAGGTGCCATCCGCATTGGTGATATTGATTGCCATGGTTGCACCGGCAGTAGCTGTCCACCCTGCTGACTTACCATTCGTAGCCGTAAAGCTAGCGCCACCCATTTCACTGTGGTCAGCACGGATGTTTTTGAACTCCATCATCACCGCTTCACCAGCATCAGCACCCACTTGGAACGAACGCGTACCAAATGTGCCGTTGAGGAGCTTGGCACCACCGAACGAGGTGGTTTCTGCGATACGGTTCAACTCATCTTGTAACGCCACAACCTCTTCTTGGATTGCACCACGTTCAGCATCACCGTTTGCACCGTTAGCGGATTGCAGTGACAAGTCACGCATACGTTGCAAGATGTTGCTTGACTCTTCCATCGCCCCTTCAGCGGTTTGCGCCATTGAGATACCGTCATTGGCATTTCGAACAGCCACACCCAAGCCACTACTTTGTGCCATCAAGCGGTTAGAAATCTGAAGACCTGCCGCATCATCTTTGGCACTGTTGATACGAGAGCCGGATGACAAACGCTCCATTGAGTTGTTCAGCGCGTCGGTTGAATTATTCAAAAATCGCTGAGCTGTCATCGCAGGGACGTTAGTGTTAACAGTAATAGCCATAACTATTCTCCTTAGGTTCTAGGTCCGGCTTTGCCCAGCTGACCAGGGAAAACCAGTGTAAAATTGTTCACAACCCATGTAGCGGCGCACGTTGAGAAAGCTTTAGCTTTTTTGTTGTGCGTGTCGGTATTAATACCGATGCCGTATGGCGCTATGGAGGTTAACGCCCAAAGGAGAGATATCTTTAGTGGGATTTTGATAAAAATTGGCATAAAAAAAGCGGCAACCGCTTGCCGCTTTTTTTTACCTGTAAAAACGAGGGGTTATTGCAGAAGGTTCAATGCTGCTTGCGGCATCTGTTTGGCCTGAGCCAGCATCGAGGTGCCCGCCTGCTGTAGGATTTGACCTTTGGTCATTGCCGTCGTTTCACGCGCAAAGTCTGTGTCTCGAATACGACTGTTTGAAGCCGACACATTTTCCTGGATATTCGACAAGTTGCTAATGGTGTGGCTGAGCCGATTTTGCTTCGCGCCCAAATCCGCCCGCTGACTGTCGATATAACGCATCGCCGAATCGACAACGCCAACAGCCATTTGCGCACCACCGACATCTGACACATCGAGGTCTGCCGCTGTCACTAAGTCACCATTACCCGTGGCCATTCCTAAGGAGGCGGCGAGTCCACCACTAAAATTGACGGCGCCTGCGACTTTATTCTCTTCAATAAAGATTTGCAGGTGGCCTTCTTCGTCAACAGAGGCGGTGAGCATTTCATCTGATTGACCGTTGATATAGCTTGCCAGCTCTTCCACATCATCGCCTGCTTTCGCGCCAATACTCAAGCTAACGTTTTCACCCTCTTTAGTGGTAAATTGCAGCTGTAATGTCGAGGCTGCACCATCCACTTCCCAGCCAGCGGATTTGGGTTGACTGCCAACAAATTCTACGCCACCCATACGGAAATCATCTGCACGAATACTCGTAAGTCCCATAATGATCGCTTCACCGGCATCCGCACCAATTTGGAACGAGGCTTCACCAAACGAACCATTCAGTAATCGACGTCCACCAAAGGCTGTCGTTTCTGCAATTCGGTTCAGCTCATCTTTCAGTGCCTCGATCTCTTCTTGGATAGCCACACGTTCAGATTTACCATTGGCACCGTTAGCAGATTGCAAGGAAAGGTCCCGCATACGCTGCAAAATATTGGTAGACTCTTGCATAGCCCCTTCGGCAGTCTGGGCAATCGAGATACCATCATTGGCGTTCCGCATTGCCACATCAAGCCCTCGAGTTTGGGCCACTAATCGGTTAGATATCTGCAAACCCGCCGCGTCGTCTTTAGCACTGTTGATTCGGCTACCTGACGACAGACGTTCCATTGAATTGTTCAACTCATCGGTCGCTTTATTCAGGTAACGCTGCGCAGTCATCGCAGACACGTTGGTGTTAACTGTTACACCCATTTTGCTCTCCTTTGACTTTCGCTTGCTTTGCGAAACAGCCTACCCGCGACGTATTGCACTGTGTAATGGCGGTGCTGCGGGAACAGCTTGTTAATCAGTTTTAGTCTCAGCCCGTTCAAAAACTGGCCGCTTGGTTGAACGAATACAATATATGTGCCAACTTTTTAAAACCCATAAAAATCAGTATGTTACTAGGCTTTTGTTGTATAATAGAGCGCAATAATGACAGCGAAATCTGCCGATTTTCTATACCAGCGGCAATATAGCGGCAACGCCTCGCCTTCGGTTGCCGGCATGACCGGTCTATCGCTTGTCGATGTACGCTTGCAAATAGGCGGCCAACGCCGGTAACGACTGAGCTAGAAGGCATATTTTTTGCAGATAGATAACACTCATCATCCCACCAGCGTCTTGACGCTAAGTCGAGGCAACTATAAATAACAGGACGAAGTCACTGATGACGCAAGAAAACGACGGTCAAACGAATATGACGCTGGATGACGCGTTCCAGTTCGGTATTCGCCTCTATCAAGACGGCAATAAAGTCGATGCACGGCAAGTTTTTGAACAGATACTGAGCCAGGCGCCAGATACCGTTCCCGTGCGGCAGGTTCTCGCCGTATTAGATGCGGAACAAGGGCAATATCGCCAAGCGATGACACATCTTGAACATGCCCTTACGCTCGCGCCTGATGATCGCTCTGTGTTGTTCGACAAAGCGCAACTGCTCACCCAGCAAGGCCACAACAAAGCGGCCTTAGACATTGTCGACGCTTTGTTTGCCGCCGCTCCCACCAACCAAGATATCCTTAGTTTACGTGAACAGTTAACCGCAAAACTTGGCTTGCAAGGTGAGAGCCGTCGTACACATGCTTTGCGTGATGAATTGCATCAAATTAAAAATCAAGGCTTGGCTGAGGAAATCAACAAAACCATGGCGTTGGCCGCTAACTTGATGAAGGATGGCCACACGGCACAAAGCGAACAACTTTATCAAACGATACTGACGCTTGAGCCCGACTACCCTCCTGCATTGATGGCGTTGGCTCAGCATGCGCTTGATGAACAAGAATACGGTAAGGCCCAGCAGCTCTTATTACGCGGTAATGACAAGGCGCAATCTCATCAAGTGTGGCAACTGCTTTTGGTAAGAGCAGAGTCAGGGCTCGGTGCGTATACAAGTGCTCGCCAACGCTGCTTGCAAGCCCATAAGCAAACTCAAGATCCAGCCTTTTTGCACCAACTGTTGGTGGTGTATCTCAAGGAAGCCAATTGGTTGGAAGCGAGTAAGCTGGCCAAGCAATGTTTGCGTGATGACCCCGAGCGCGGAGAATTACACTATGCCTATGCCCGTGCCACCTTCGAGCGACTCAAGCAGCATCATCAGTTTACGCAAGATAAATTGACCGATTGCTACCAGATCCACGAGAAGGCTCTCGTTCATGTCAGCGATAAACAAGCGAATACCTTAAATGCACAATTAGGCGAGCTCGATTGGTATATGGGAAATATCGATCAAGCCCAACATCGCCTAGAAACGTTATTAGCGGCGCAACCCGATGATCATGCGCTGCAGTTTAACCTTGCCTTTGTCTATCGTACCCAAATGGCGTGGGATAAGTTTTACTCGGCGAATGAAGCAGGACTTGATTGCGGCCGTCGACTCAAATACCACGGTGATTTACCCCGTTGGGATTTGTCGCGACCACAAACCGATGCCGTGCTCATTATGCCTGAGCAAGGTGTCGGGGATGAACTTGCCTATTTTCATAACGTGGCAATGGTGGTTGAGCGTACTCGAAAAGTGTACGTTGGCTGCGATCCGCGTCTAGAGCCCTTACTGAGTCAAGCATTTCCAAGTACAGAAATTGTGCCGATTTCTCGCAAAGATGGAAAAGATATTTTCGTCCCTGAGCATGTTCTCGCTGACATTGATAGCTGGGTGGCCGGTGGATCACTGGCAGGGTTGTGCTATCACCACTTTGACCGTCATCTTTATCAGCAAACCTATATTGTTCCTGATGTCGCACCTCATGCGCCTTGGATAGCACCGTTAGCTAAATTGCATCAGAAAGGACCTGTGTTTGGGCTATGCTGGCGCAGTGGTCTTGCGGCTGCCACCCGTAACATTCACTACTTGGTGGCTGAAGAATTAGCAGGCTGGATAAAAGCCGTTCGCCAACTTTGTCCCAACGCCCAGTTTGTCAATTTACAATATGGTGAGTGTGAAAAAGAGCTGAATAAAATCAAAAAACAAACGGGCGTTGAGATCGTGTCACTGCCCGGATTGGATCTTAAAAATGATTTTATGGGGACCGCGCATGCGATCAAACAGCTCTCGGGGGTATTTACCGCGGGGACAGCGGTGCATCGGCTGACGGTTGCCGTCGGCACACCTTGCTATGTGTTTTTTGCCGGCCATAAAGAGAGCGATATACAAACGCCAGAGTCGATGCCAGGCTACGCAGAGTATGCGTTTAGTTATCCGCCAATGATCAAAGACAAACAGCCACTGCTTGATGCGATAGCACGCCGCATGGTTGACGATCTCGGTCGGTAAAAAGGGGGGAATCACCCTCTACCAATAAAAACGGGGCCGCTGAGACGGCCCCGTTTTTATTCATCCCTGATACTTTGCGGTCACCTAAGGCTTCAACCTTGGGTTAGATATAATTAAACAACGAAAGATCTTTAGTCTTAGCAAAGGCCTGCTGGGACGCTTGCAGTGCCAGCATATCTTCGTTCATATCAATGGCGGCTTGGGTATAATCTAAATCTTCCATGGTACCCAAAGAGCGATTCAACACTAATTTAAAATCTTTATGCATGCTTTCTTGTCGATCGAGCGTGGTCAACCGCGTTCCCACTTCTGAGCGTGCTTTGTTCAAGTGTTTAAATGCGGCTGAAAACTGCTCAGTGACTTGGTGGAGCTCTGCCGTTGCCGAGGCATCATCGATATCCGCATACGATAAAGCCGCACCATTTTTAAACGCATCGAAGATATTGAAGCTATCTTGTCTTTCTAAGTTGATAGTATCACCCGGCTCCATCTCGCCTTCAAAGGTCATTTTGAGCGTGTTCCACTCAATGCCGGTTTGCGGATCGTAAAGGCCAGCGCTGACTTCAGTGCCATCTTGCATCAGTGAGTACGTGGTATCACCACTCGCATTAACATCAAACGACACCGAATAGTTGGCCGTATCAGCATCATTGCTATTTTCCGCGTTTGCCAGCAACAGCAGAGATCCATCTTCAAGATCGTATTCCGGTTGATAATCGCCAAAAGGGTTATCAATTTCCATAAACATCTTATCGCCGGGATCGGAGGTCGGCACTTCTACTGCAGGCGCTACTTGAGCCGTACGAAAGTAACTGTCGCCGGCATAACGGACATTGCCTTGGGTATCACGATAAAAAGGCTGGGTACTGGTTTGGGTGCCGGAGAACAAGAAGTTGCCTGACTCGTCCTTGGTGTTCACCAAGTCCATAAAGTTATCAAACATTCCTTGCAGATCTTGGCGGTGCGCAGTGCGGTCTTCCACCGATAACGAACCATTAATCATCGCCATCACTTTACGCTTGGCGCCATCCATGATTTGCTCTGATTCATCAATAGCGATCTCTTCACGTGTTTGACGATTTCTCGCCAAGGTGATCGAATCAATAAACTGATCAATCTGCTCATCTTGCTGGCGAAAGTTCTGAATATAGATTGATGAGACGGGGTCATCGCCGGATGTGATCACACGTTTTCCGGTCGCCATTTGCTCCTGATTATCTTGCACCTTCACATTTTGGCGCATAATGTCGTTGGAGACAGATTGGTAATTATGAAAACTAGCAATACGACTAATCATACTGATCGACCCTTATCGCGTTGCATTGAGCAGAGAATCAAAGGTTTCATTGGCTGCAGTCATGATGCGTGACGCCGCCATATAAGCGCGTTGAAACTTCATCATATTCGCCGCCTCTTCATCAAGGTTAACCCCAGACACTTGGGCGACACGCCCTTCTGCCGCATCATGTTCAACCATACTCACATCCTGCAAACGCTCATACGACGCTTTTTGCACCCCTAAATCGGTACTCAGCCCTTCATAGACGTCAAGCACGGTGGAGCGGCCATTATCCATCAACTTTTGCGTTTGCAACTCTTGCATGCGAATTAAGTTACTGTTGTCGCCATCCGCCGGAATCAAGCTTACGGCCAAGACATCGTCAGGCACCGCTTTATCATTAAGATCAATCACGGTCCCATTTACGTCTATCGGCCCACCGGGTGGATAAGCTTGAGGCGCAACCAAGATTTGTCCTTTGGTGTCTGTCACCGCAAATTGGCTGCCATCCGGTGAGATTCGAACTTGAAATTCTTTTTGTCCGCCACTTTGCAGTACACGGACGTCGCCCTCTCCTTTACTCACCGAGCTACCACTGATATAGCTTTGTGCGGCAATATCAGCAGGATCTTCCATCGCCACCCGCATTTGCCCTGCCGCTGACCGCGCCGGGCGAATTAATACTCGCTCATTGGCCGCCAATCCTGCATCAATTTGAACACGCATTCCGTCCACATTGAAGCTGGGAGGCGTACCACTAGGGGTAACGGCGGCTTGTTTGCCGTCTGGGGCGGTCAGCGTATATTGTGTGCCATCGAACTTAAGTTGATAGTCACCCGGTTTAAGCTTTTGCAAATCATCGATATAAACTTTAAGGTCCGCGGTGGAGTCACCGTTTTGAACCACGCGAGAACGGGCGATGCGATCACTGTTAAAATCGGTAAAGATATTTTTGCCCACTTCACCATTAAGATCGAAGCCTTGTCCCTGCAAATCATTCAACGCCTGAGAAAACCCAATCGACATTCGGCCTAACTCGTCACGCGCTTGGCCGAGTGTGTCATCACGGTACTCAAATAATGCACCAAGTTTACCGCGAATATCGCTATTCGAAATGGCTTTCACACTCTTACCTTCAACGAGGGCTAAACGACGCTCTTGATGATCCGGCTCACCCGGCAAGGTAGTTAACTCACTGCTATTCATCCCGGATACCAGCATATGGCCACTGCCAATGATGACATTAAAAAGACCATCTTCGCGTGCATTCACGCTTACCTGGGTGTACTCAGACAGCTCTCGAATCAATTTGTCATGACGGTCCAATAGGTCATTAGCTTGGGCGGGGGTTTTAAGTATTGCTTTGTGCACATCCACCAGCTCTTGGCCGATGTCGTTCATTCGCTTTACCGTGGCATCAATTTGTGACGAGGTATCAATTGATTGCTGCTGTAACACCCCATAGACGTCGTTCATGCCGGCAGCGACCATTCGCGCTTTTTCGAGCACGACTTTTCGCGCCCCCATATCACTTGGGCTGTCAGTTAACCCTTTAACCGCGCCGTAGAATTCATTCATGTTTTCAGGAATTTTTTTGGCTGAATGCGCCATCATATCGTCGAGTCGACCGAGTTGATCGTTGCGCGCGGCGGCGTGAGACAAGTTCGAGGTCGCCACATTCAGTTCATTAACCGCGAACTTATCATAGTTACGGCGTACCGCAGCAGCATGAACACCGGTACCGTAATTGTTGCCACCCCAAAATTGCGGATCATTGGTTTGTTGCTCAACGGATTGACGGCTATACCCTTCCGTATTCACGTTAGAGATATTGTGACCTGTTGTATTCAGCTGTCGCTGCGCAGTCAGTACGCCTTGCGATCCAAGGGAAAGCAGGTCCAAGCCCATTGTGCCTCCAAGTAACCCGGCAATTAAAACGAGATAATCAAAGTAAAGCAAAAATCAGGCCAGAGAAGATAGAGGGGTTTTAAAGCGATGTAAAACAAGATTTTAACTGATTTAAAGGCATCAAAAATCAAGCTGAAATAAAAAACGGCAAGCCTTTGCCTGCCGCTCAATTATTCCATCATGCCACGGACTTGATCGAGCACACGGATAACTTTGTCGGCATACTCAGGATCAGTGGCATAGCCCGCTTGGTGGAGTTCGCGAATAAACTGTTCAGGTTGCGCAGATTGAGACAGGGCTTGCTCGTAACGGGGGTTTTCTCGTAAAAACGAAACAAAATCATCAAAACTCTCTTGATAGGATGGATAGGCGCGGAAACTCGCCGTTTCTTTCACCGGGATCCCATCATACACTTCGAGTGTTTGCGTCGCGACTTTATCTCCGCTCCAGCGTGGATCCGCTTTAATATTGAACAAGTTATGGCTGTTATCACGGGCATTGGCGATCACTTTTTTACCCCAGCCGGTTTCCAAGGCAGCTTGTGCTAAAATGATTGCTGGATCGGTGCCAAGTGCCCGCGCCGCGCGTCGTGCATGAGGCGCTAATGTATCAACAAATGCGGCAGGCGAATCAAAGCCTTCATTACGTTGTCCCACCTCACTTCCCGCTGCCGGTGGGGCAATCGACTGGCTATCCAGCGCGGCAATCGCTTTTTCTGCCGCCTCTCGACTTCGATTTTGATCCAAAGGCAAAGATTGCGCCGATGTGCGCGCCGCATCTTCCAAGTCAGGTTCACTATCGCCCAGAGCCTGGCCCAGTTGTTCCACAATCATATCAGCCAGCCCCAGCGATCCCTCTCGGCTGAGTTCACTTGCCATTTGTTCGTCTGCCATTTGCTCATAAAACTTAGAGGTGCGATCGTCGATGAGATCGGACTCGAACGCTTCATTGGCATCACGCATTGATTTAAACAGCATCTGGGTGAACAAGGCTTCAAATTGCTCTGCCGCAGAGCGTAATGCGGCACTTTTATCGCCATCGCCATTCTTAGTCGCTTGACGGCGCAACGAATCAAGCTGGCTAATATCGTGTACAAATTGACTATCAACAGGAGATTTCATTGCTGTCCCTTATATGACTATCAACTGGCCATCGATGGCACCCGCTTGCTTTAGCGCTTGCAAGATGGCCATCAAGTCTGAGGGGGCTGCCCCCACGCCATTGACTGCGCGAACTAAATCGTCCAAGGTCACGCCTGGTTTAAAGTGGAACATTCGCCCTTCTTCTTCTTCGACATTGATCTCGGTATCCGGTGTGACTACCGCTTCCCCACCACCGAATGGGTTGGGCTGATCGACATTAAAGTCTTCTTGAATCGAGACGGTCATGCCGCCATGCGTAATTGCAGCTGGACGAAGGCGCACATTTTGTCCCACCACAATGGTGCCCGTACGAGAATTGACGATGATTTTAGCCGCACCATCTCCAGGTTGAAATTCAATATTTTCTAAGGTGGATAAAAACGCGACCCGCTGGCTCACATCACGTGGCGCTCTGACACGCACCGACGTAGCATCCATCGCAGACGCTGTTGATGGTCCTAGAAAGCGGTTAATCGCATCCGCCATACGTTGAGCGGTGGTAAAGTCGGATTGAAAAAGATTAAAGGTAAGATGATCACCTCGACCAAATGGATTCGGCACTTCGCGCTCGACCGAGGCACCGTTCGTGATTCGCCCCACAGTAGGGGTATTCCCCACCAGTTGTGAGCCATCGGCCCCCGTGGCACTAAACCCACCGACAATTAAGTTGCCTTGTGCGGTGGCATAGACATTGCCATCCAGCCCTTTCAGAAAGGTTTGGAGCAAGGTTCCCCCTCTTAAACTTTCCGCCGAGCCAATCGATGACACAGTCACGTCAAGTTTTTGACCCTGTTTGGCAAACGCAGGGAGGTCTGCGGTCACTGCGACTGCGGCGATATTGTCTGATTGAGGGGTTGTATCAGTAGGAAGTTCGATACCAAAGTTATTTAGCATCGACTTAAAACTTTGGTCAGTAAAATCAGTGCTTTCACCTGTCCCCGGCAAACCGACCACTAAACCATAGCCCGTCAACGTGTTACTCCTGACCCCAGCAACCTCGGCAACGTCTTTTATTCGAGCCGCAAGACTTGGTGTGGCTACAACCAGCAAGACTATCGATAACAACCACTTTTTCACGTCAACTCTCCGTCACAATATAGGGCTACAAGGTGACATTAAAGAATCGTGCCAACCAGCCTTGTTCTTGGGTATCTTGTCGCTCGCCGGTACCGGAATATTGAATTCTGGCATTGGATATACGGGTTGAAGCAATGGTGTTATCCGGACCAATATCGGCGGGTCGAATGGTACCGCTCAAGCGAATGTATTCATCGCCTGTGTTCAGCGTTAACCATTTTTCGCCGCGCACCATTAAGTTGCCATTGGCCAACACATTAATCACTTGTACCGAAATAGAGCCTTGCAGACTATTGCTTTGATCTGCCGATGAAGAACCCGTTGATGAATTATCATTGCTCACTTCATACGACAAGGTGCGCTCGCCAATGGTGATTTCTTCCCCTCCTAAGGACAGAGGATCCATGCTCAAGTCGTTTGACTTGGCCAAATCGGAGCTCGCACTTTTTTGAGCCTGAGTGTTTTCCTCAAGCATGACCGTCACGATATCCCCAAGTCCACTGGGTTTTGAGCCATTATATAAATCACGCTGTTGGCTGGTATTAAACAGAGATCCTGTCGCCGTTGCATAGTGCTCCGGGGGCTGTTGCGGGCGAATCGGAGACCAAGACGGATCGTCAGCCTTGGGATCTTCACGCTGACGTAATAAACCAATCAAGCCCTCACCTTCCGGCGTTGTATCGCCTTCAACCGCATCCGTGGTCGAGGTGGCTTGGTCGAGATCACTGCCTGTGTCTTGCTGCTTCGGCAATGAGCAACCGCCCACCCCTAGGAGGGTGGCAAAGAAAAGGCCCGATATTAATCCACGTTGCACCGTCATCATTGCCCCTTATACCTTCACCATGATTATAACTGTTGATTTACGTAACTGAGCATCTGGTCAACGGATGAGATAACTTTAGAGTTCATCTCATAAACACGTTGGGCTTCGATCATATTGACCAGCTCTTCGGTCACATTGACGTTTGAGGTTTCGAGCATCGATTGTTTTACTTCGCCAAACCCATTCAAACCTGGTACGCCTTCTTGCGGATCACCACTGGCGCCTGTGGGTAGGTAGATATTCTGACCAACCGGCTCCAAACCACCTGGGTTAATAAAATCCACCGTCGTGATTTGACCCAAGACTTGGTTTTCTTGCTGACCGCGCAAACGGACAGAGACTTCACCATCCGTGCCGACGGTTACCTGCACAGCATCATCCGGTATCGTGATTTCAGGCTCCAGTGTATAACCCGACCCTGAGGTAACGATAGTCCCCTCATCGTTGAGGGTGAACTGACCATTGCGTTGGTAACCCATATTGCCGTCGGGGAGCAACACTTGGAAAAAGCCATCGCCTTCGATCATCATGTCGAGCGCATTGTCTGTTGTTTGTACATTACCATTGGTATGGACACGCTGAGTGGCAACGACCTTTGACCCTGCCCCCAACATCAAACCACTCGGCAGCTCAGTGTTCTGAGATGATTGGCCGCCCGGTTGATTAATGTTTTGATAAAAAAGATCTTCAAATACCGCGCGTGACTTTTTAAAACCGACCGTTGATGCGTTGGCTAGGTTATTCGAAATCGTCGAAATATTAGTTTGCTGCGCATCAAGTCCGGTTTTGCTGACCCATAATGCTGGATGCATAATTACTTCCTCTTAATAAACCTTAGCCAAGCCGCAATAACGATGAAGACGACTCGTCCATTTTTTCTGTGGTTTTCATTAACTTCACTTGCATTTCAAAGTGACGTTGCAAATCAATCAGCCCCGTCATTTCACCCACTGCGTTAACGTTACTGCCCTCTAAAGCTCCCGTTTGTAACGTCACGCCTGCATCCGCTGGAAATACGGTGCCAGGTTCTTTGGGCTTAAAGACCCCATTTTTATCTTTGAAAAGGTCTTGGTTATCTGGGCGAACGAGTTTAATTCTATCCACCATTTCCATAGCATCAGGCGGCGCACCCTGGGGCAATACCGAGACGCCCCCCTCTTTTCCGACTTCAATTTTTGCCGCCGGCAAAGGAATAAAGATCGGCCCGCCATTTTCACCCAAAATGAGATTGCCGTTACTGTTCTGAAGTAACCCAGTTTGATCCACTTTCAAGTGACCGGCACGGGTGTAGCCTTCTTGACCTTGGCTGTCTAATACCGAGATCCAGCCTTCACCTTGAACGGCCACATCAAGATTACGGCCGGTTGTGATGGTGGAGCCTTGCTCGAAGCTATAACCAGGTCGCTCAGTCATATTAAAAACTCGGCTTGGTACCCCCTCACCGTAAGCTTGCATAGAGCGAGACTGTTCAAGGTCAGCCCGGAAACCGGTGGTGCTGACATTGGCCAAGTTATTAGCGCGCAACTGCATTGCCTGCATATCTTGCTTAGCGCCACTCATGGCGAGGTATAACGCGCGATCCATATTGGTTGCCTCCACAATCGTTCTGTAGGTAACAAAGCAAGGAGCGTGCCATTAATTAAACGCATATTTTTCAGAAAGATAGAAAGAGAAAATCAAGAAAGGGGAGATAAAAGAAGTAAACGAAGGCGAGAACTTGCCGCCTGATGGGCAGGCGGCAATAAAAGCGTGCTTAACGGATTTGCAAGATATTCTGTTGCATCTGGTTACTCACTTCCAGCGCTCGCGAGTTCGCTTGGAAATTACGTTGCGCGGTGATCAAATCGACCAACTCTTGTGTCATATCGATATTAGATTGCTCAATGGTCCCGCTTTTCACTTGACCAAATGCGCCTTGCATCGCCTCACCAAAAATGGGATCGCCCGAGTCTTTGGTGATATCCCATTGGGTGTTACCAACCTGTGCTAAGCCTTGCTGGTTGGCAACACGCACCATGCCAACCCGGCCTAATGCGACGTTTTCACCATTACTGTAGGTCGCCATAATGGTCCCTTTCGGATCAATATCGACCTTGGTCAAATAGCCTGTCGTCGCCCCATCATCAGAAAATTTGCGCATCTCAAACGGCGCGGCATACTGAGTCGGGTTATCAAAGTTGAGCGTGAGCTGTTGATCACCGTTGGCACCGTTCATCTCTAATCCAGCGCCTGTTGGGCCCAAGGCATCGGTCACGATCGGATTACCGCCATTAATATTGTTCACTGAACCATCTGAGTTAAAGTCGATGGTGTGACCAACCTGTCCAGTGGCATTAGTTGAATTGCCACCTTGGATATTCACCGGCTTTTCACCTTCAGGATCCGTCATGGTGTAATACACAGACCAGCTATTGGGATTGGCCGGATCGTTACCTTTCACATAATACGTCGACAACTTATACGGCTGACCAAGCGAATCATAAACCGTTGCAGAGGTTTGCTTGTTGTAGGTTTCAGGATCTTCAAAATTAAACTGATTCGGATCTTTTGGTGCACCGCCGGCTGGTAAGTTCAAACCAATATCAACATTTTGTGACGCACGAGGCTGACCAAACTGATCCGGTACATTAAGAGACTGAGGCTCATAAGAAGAGACCTGCTGGGTATCAGGATCGACATTGTAACCAAGCAAGTACTGACCTTCGGAATTGATAATGTCGTTATTTTTATCAAGGTGGAAAGCACCGTTGCGGGTTAAATGGTAATCATTGTTTTGCAGTTTGTCATTTGACACACCGAAGAAGCCATTGCCGCTAATCCGCAAATCGAGCGGATTATTGGTATAAATACTCGAGCCTTCGTGGAATTGCTGCGCCACGGTCGATGTTTGAACACCTGTGCCGTTGGTAGTCTTCGAGTTTGAGAAGATCGACGTCGAATACACATCACCAAACTCTGCGCGAGATTCCTTAAAGCCATAGGTATTGGCATTAGAAATGTTGTTACTGGTGGTGTTCATGTCTTTCTGGGCCGCACCAAGGCCACTTAACGCAATATTAAAACCCATTGCTTTTCACTCCTAATAAATCGGTCAGCCTTTCGTCACATTACCGACGTCGGCGTTACCGACCTCTAGCACTTCAGCCAGTTTCATCGGTGAGGAAAAACCAGCAATATTTAACATCACATTGCCACCACCATTCCCCAACAAAACACTGTTCACATTGGCATAGGTGGACACATCAAACTCTTGTGTCTGTCCATCAACCATGCCACTCACCTTGAGCTTGTAAGTGCCCTCCGGCATAGGATTGCCGTTGTCATCCATCCCATCCCATTCGACGCGATGATCACCTGGTGGTTTGGCACCCATACTGAACGTTCTCAATAGTTGTCCTTGTTCATTCTCAATTCGAACACTGACATTATCTAGCGCTTGAGGCAGCTTCACCATGCCCGCGACACCGCCCGTTTCACCTTTCACACCGGTGGAGCCGGGAACTAGCACGTCACGCCCTACTAACGATGACGCTTGTAATGCCTGGTTGGACGTAATCGACTCATTGAACGTATCAAACTGCTTGTTCATTTTGCCGATGCCCTCTACCGTGGCAAACGACGCCATCTGTGAGATCATCTTGTCGTTATCGACAGGTTTGGACGGATCCTGCTGTGACAGCTGCTTGGTGAGCAATTTGAGAAAGTCTTCCTGTTCGAGTGCTTGCTTACCCGTGGTCGAGTCTTGCCTCTCTTGCAGTTTTTTCTCTTGCTGCGCCTTTAGCTGGTCAATGTAGGACAGTCCGTTACTTGAACCTGTACCGTCAATTCCGGCCATCTTCGCCTCCTACATTACTGACCCATCTGAAGCGTACGCATCAGCATTTGTTTACTCGCATCGGCTACCTGAACATTGGTTTGGTAAGATCGCGACGCAGAAATCATGTTCGCCATCTCTTCCATCACATTCACGTTCGGTTTAAAAATATACCCTTCGTCATTCGACATCGGATGGTTGGGGTTATATTCCGCGCGTAATGGTTTCTGGCTCTCGACAATACCATCAATGTTGACCGGCACACTTTCGCCCTGCTGCTTAAAGCGATTAAGCTCCGCAGAGAAAATCGGATGCCGTGCTCGGTATGTCTCTTCAGCAGAGCTACTCACCGAATTGGCATTGGCCAGGTTGCTTGATGTGGTGTTCAATCGTACTGATTCGGCGCTCATGGCCGATCCCGACACGTTAAAAATATTAAACAAACTCATCGATTATTTCCCATTCAATGCCTTCTTCATATTCTTGAACTTAGAGCCAAGAAAATCGAGTGAGGCCTGGTATTCCAGTGCGTTCTGCATGAACAAATTCTTTTCTAGCTGCGCATCAACCGTATTACCATCGCCCGTATCCGGCTGTGATGGGACACGGTACTTTTTCTCTCCAGTCACCCGGCTAGAGGCAGCGATGTGCCGCTCATTTGTGCGACTTAGGCCAATACTTGCCTCGGAGCTTGCCGCCTTGAGCGCGCGTTGAAAGTCAATATCTTGCGCTTTGTAGCCTGGCGTGTTGGCATTAGCGATATTGCTAGACAAGGTCTCTGCCCGCTTTCCTCTTACGCCAACGGTGTGCTGGTGCACACCCAATGCATTGTCAAATGTAATCGCCATGGACAACCTCCGAATTCTTACTGAATAGTAATAAAGCAAACAAAGTGCCAAGTTTCGATTTAGCGCTGTTTTTTAAAGTGAGCACTAGGTAGGACGCGGGTTCGAAGCACTCATACTTCGACATAATGCAGTGAGGAGGCAGGTGTTAAACAAAAAAGCGGCAAACACTGTGCCGCTTTTTAAAATGCTATTTTAACTTGTAGATGATGCCTGGATTACAACGGATCATCTCAAATTTATCGGTTAGACCAGTGAGTGACTCCGACGCCCCGAGAATAAGATACCCACCGGGGTTGAGCGCCCCTGCCATTTGATTAAGCACCTTGGCTTTCATGTCCGGAGAAAAGTAAATCAAGACATTACGACAGAAAATAATGTCGAACTTGCCCAGCAAACTGTAGCTTTCCATCAGGTTTTGCGGACGGAAAGTCACCATTCGCTTGATATTGTCTTTGATCCGCATTTTGCCGTCACCCACATCTTCAAAAAAAGTGCGGCGACGCTCTGGAGATAAACCGCGGCCCAACGCTAAGTTGTCGTAGATGCCCTGCCGACACGCCTCTAACATCGACGTGGAAATATCTGTCGCGGTAATACTGACACTGCTCAGCATCCCAGGTTTTCGCTGCTGTGTTTCTGCGACCGTCATGGCAATCGAATAAGGCTCTTGCCCCGATGAACTGGCTGACGACCAAATTTTGATTGGTTTACGTGCTTTCGCCAGCTCTGGAAGTAAACGGTGTGCCAAGACTTCATACGGATAGGTATCACGAAACCATAGCGTCTCGTTGGTCGTCATCGCATCAATGGTCGCGACAGCTAATTCACGATTTCGTCCAGCGATGACCGACTTAACCAGCTCAGACAGTGACGCCAAGCCAAATTTATTCACAAGTGGGCTCAGTCGGCTACGCACCAGATACTGTTTACTGCCTCCGAGTACGATCCCACACTTGGACTCGAGGTGCTTACAGAAGTCCCGATATTCTTGATCACTGATTGCTACATTTGTCATTAATTCACTCAATCGCTCTGGTTACGTTACGACTTAACCGCTTCAAGGACGGTAGATCCCAGCTCATCTGGATCGAACTTAGCGATAAACGAGTTGGCTCCGACGCGCTGAACCATCGCCTCGTTAAAAACCCCACTTAGTGATGAATGCAATACTACATGAAGATCTTTAAGACTCGAATCTTTTCTAATCTCAGTTGTGAGCGTGTACCCATCCATTTCAGGCATTTCGATATCGGATATCACCAAGGCCAACTGGCTATAGATACTCCCCTCTGCAGCCATTTCTTTCAGCTTATCGAGCGCTTCTTTGCCATCTTGCACGAGGATAACGTCATAGCCGACACTTTCTACAGCACGTTTCACTTGTCGACGCGCGACACTGGAATCATCCGCTACCAAAACTTGACTAGGCGCGCTTTCCTCTCGCTCTTCACGTTTTGACAAGACTTCTTCACTGACTGCCTCATTCACTGGGGCGATTTCGTTGAGGATTTTTTCGACATCAAGCACTTCAACCAGCTCATTATCGATTTCAGTGACGGCTGTCAGATAATGCGAGCGGCCCGTTCCCTGTGGCGGGGGCAGTATTTTTTCCCAATTCATATTAACAATGCGCTCGACAGAACCCACCAAAAATCCTTGCATGGTTCGGTTGAACTCTGAAATGATCACAAATCGATTTTCAGGATCGGGAATAGCTGGCCCACCCGTTGCAAGGCTCATATCAATGACAGAGATCGTTTGACCTCGAATATGGGCCACGCCTTTGACAAGAGGATGCAAATTCGCCATCGCCGTCAATCGCGGACACTGCAAGACCTCTTTGACTTTAAAGACATTAATGCCAAAGCGTTGGTTTCTCATCAGGCGGAAAGTCAACAACTCTAAGCGGTTTTGCCCCACCAACTGCGTACGTTGGTTGACCGAATCAAGAACACCACCTGTCATAAGATAAACTCCATATTGCCCCATTTTTTTTATAGAGTAGCATGGCAATCATAGTGGGTAATCACATGACTCTCGAGAAAGAAGGGAAATTTCTTCTTTGTCCGCTACCGATGGTTTGGAACTATGTCCAAGATATTACGCTTATTTAGCGTCACTTTGCTCGCAAGCTTTAGCTTTAGTATAGCCGCTGCAACAGTAAGTCAAATTGAAGCGGTACAAGATGCAGCAGAAAAACATGTTGCAGACATCATTTCTGTGCCCAAAAACGGCAAAATCAATATTACAGCAGGTAATCTGGATTCTCGCATGCGTCTCACAGACTGCCCTGTTCCTTTGGATACCGATGTGCCTGGACGACAGCAGCTTAATACGTCGGTTACTGTGATGGTGTCTTGTGTTCAAGACAACTGGCAAGTGTACATTCCGGTTAAGATTGAGCTGATGACACCCTCGGTCGTAGCGAAGCGGCCTCTTAATCGTGGCATGACTATTGCTTCAAATGATCTTGCCATTCAAATGGTAAATAGTCGGTTTCAACGCGGTAGAACCTATACTCGGCCCGCCCGCTTGATTGGTTCCAAAGTCAAACGGACGGTGGGGATGGGCGAACCGATCAGCAGTAGTGATGTCTGTGCGGTGTGTCGAAATGATGACGTTTTAATTACTGCACAAGGAAAAGGACTCAATATTGTTGCAAAAGGCACGGCATTAAGTGATGGAGCGCTAGGTGAGCAAATAAAAGTCAAGAACAACAAATCTAAACGTCTCGTCGATGCTACAATCTCAGCGGTCGGCGAAGTAACGGTTAATTTCTGACTTTTTACGTCTCAATGCTAAAGTAACTGCAAAATGTGCCGATATGCTGAGCGACGGACTCAAAAGCGACTGACAGTAAGGCAATGTTATGGCGAGTATTGATCAACTACGTGGTAACCAGCAAGCGCTGACCAACACACGAAACACCAGTAACCAGACCAAAACACAAGAGACACAAGGTGGCGCGGTCCGTGAGCAGCAGGGAGTGAAATCTCAAGACGATGCTGTTTCATTAAGCCAACAAAGCCAAAAGATCGACAAAATGAATCAAGAAATGGCCGCCGAGCCCCACTTTGATAGTGTGAAGGTTGAGCAAATCAAGCAAGCGATTGCTAACGGTTCGTACAGAGTGGATGCTGACAAGCTGGCTGCCAACATGATGCGCTTTGAGAATGATCTAAACGAAAGCTAAGCTGACGGAGTGGTTATGAGTCCTACTGCGCCTTTAATGACGCTTGTCGAGCAACAGCGTGAGTGTGTTCAAGCGCTGCAAACGATCCTTGAACAAGAAGCCAGTATCATCGCGAGCCGTGTATCGGATGATATTGAAGCCATCGCGAAAGAAAAACAGGCGTTAATCAATGAAATCCAGCGAAATGATGCGCAAATCAGTCGTCACTCTGAACGTGATTCACTCCATCATGACGAAGCCATGCGTGAACACATCAGCGCGATCCAAACGTGTTTGTCCACCTGTAAACAGCAAAACGAAACCAACGGCGTTGCATTACAACGCGCTAGCTTAAGCATTCATCGCCTGCGCAACTTGTTCCAAGAAAGCGGTGGTAAATCAGAGCTGACTTACAACCAGGACGGCAATGCATCAGGGAGAAAAACACTCGGCACTAACATCAAAGCCTAAAAAGCGCTGTCCATCTTCCCCTCGCCCCCTCTCTAAGCCTGCGCGTCAAATATTTGTCATCGATTAAAGCTTCAACCATCCCAACGCGAAAAACTGATTAAGCAACGGTCGTTTTTAATCACAATCAATCAGCCAACTGCCAACTAAAAAAGCGAGCACCTGGCCCGCCTTATTGTCGTGGTTCACGCACATATTATTAGAAAATCAGACAACGCCATTAGAAGATAATAGAGTTGTTGGTTGGCACCTGCTGTGACTCACCATAGCGTTTCATTTTTTGCATTGTATCTAGGTTCAGTTCGAGCTCTGTGACGTAACTATCACCAACTTTGTAACTCGCCACCACTTCGGCGCCGCGAATAATGCCATCGACGGCGCCTTGCGTGCTGTCACGACCTAAACTTTGATCGTCAACGCTCGCACGGCTGCTTATCCGCAATCCATAAACTTGCTCGCTCAACTCTTTGTAGGCGTCCACTTTAGACGCGCGCATCGCCCGTGTTTCTTTGTCTTCTTGGGTCGCACCTTGTTGGGCGCTGATCGAGGCCATGCCAACCGCCGAAATGATGCTTTCTTCTTTCATTCTGGTAAGAGGCTGACATGCAGAGAGCATCAATAATGCGGCGAAAAGTAATCCATGTCTTTTAAACATTTATCTACCTTACTTTTTTCCTGTGCTAAGGCTTTAGTACGACGGTTTCACGTTTCATGCGGTTTTGATCGTCGCGAATGATTACACCATCACGTTTACGCACCTTGTACAAGCTATCGATATCACGGCCAATCCGGTCTGCGGGTAAAAATCCTTGCGCTGAAGCGACAACCACGCGCGACTCCATACCGATGACACGCGCATTGACGAGCACCCCACCGCCTTGACGCAGCATGGTGCCTGTTAATACATAGTCAATTTGCTGCTCAGGATCGAGCTCCTTCCAGTCACGGCTGATCGTGAAATCACCTTCTTCTGTGACCCGAATAGCGCCCGTTGACTTAAAGTCTACCACCGTAAAACCACGGCTTTGCATCTGGTAAATTAATCCTTCGGTGACAGTGTTTCCTAACCAGTTTGTTTCGCCCATATCTTGCAGATCGACAAACGAAGTCACGGCCAGCGGTGTGCGTGCCGTCAAATAAGCGTTGGTCGCTAAAAGTTCATCCGCCATGCTATTTAAAAAATAGTCGAGTGTGTGGCGTGGTCGCTGCTTAAGAAAAAACTCACTGCCTGAATACGGCTCTTTACCGTTATAAATAGGCGTATAAGCACAACCCGTTACCAATAGCGCTACTATCGCCACTATCCACTTTTTCATCGTATCATGCTCCGCGCTCAGTCATCGATGTGAGACAAGTGTGTTATCTAGTGTATCGGTCTATGTCGTCAAACCTTTACCTTAGATTGCTCATTCTCATTTAGGAACACAACTTGCATCAGCGTCTTTGCGTCATCTTATTGGTAGGCCGTTACCCTACGCGTTAATGAAGTTAAAGCAATTTCCGTACCCACTAAGTGAGATCTTGACTATGAAAACCCTTTTGGCGCGGTTAACACTGGTTGTTAGCTTTGTTGTCACTCCGTTCACGCAAGCTGCCTGGTATGAGGTATCCGCCAGTTCCCCGATACTCGAAAGCCAGCAAGCGGCGCGCGTGCGCGCACTCGAAGCGGCAACTTTTGACGCCATTCGTTTTGCGGGTGCCGATGTGGGGAGCCTTCAGCAGCTCAAACGTTTTTATACACAAGTAAAACCTGACTATCTCTTTAGCGGTAACGCGGTACGCGAGGTGCAAGTGCTGGAGGAAGGCACGCAAGGTGGCAATTATGTGGTTAACCTGCGGCTAGATATCTACCCCTCGGCAAACGCTTGCCACAAAACCCAGTATAAAAAAGGCATAGTGTTAACCCGTTTCCCCATTATGTCGCCACAGCAGGCAGCGTTAGGTGGGATCTATCAATTCGGTGATGACTTTTCAGTGCTATTGAGCCGTGAAGTTAAACAGCATGCACAAAGTTTTGTGGGACGCGGGATCGCCAATGTTGATGTATCACCCAATATGCCAAACGCGATTACCATGCTGGCGGAAGACAAAGACGCGCAGTTTGTTGTGACAGGTGCGATCACCGACTTATCTGCCACCACGGATGATAGTGACTTCGGCAACGCTAAAAATAATCGACAATTAGCGGTCAATGTACAAGCGATGGACAGTGAGAGCGGGGAAGTGATCTTCCAACGTCGCTATCGTGATATCGCGCAATGGCCGTTTGAGCGACACAGCCAAGTCGATACGCAAACGGCACGGTTTTGGCAATCACCCTATGGGCAGATGGCGCGCCGGATGAGCCGAAATATTTTGTTGGATCTCGAGTCTTCATTAGCTTGCCGTGCCAGTAAGCCTAAAATAGTGTCATTAAAAGACAATATTGCGCAAATTAATGTAGGCCGTGTGAATGGTGTGCAGCAAGGTGATCAATTAAACCTATGGCATGTCGCTTCTTTCACTGATGATTTAGGGATTGTACGCACTCAGCGCCGAAAAAGCGGTATCACCCTGACCGTTGCTCGCGTGTATGAGAGTAGTGCTGAAGCCGTTATTCAGCCTCAAACCTTAACCGGCAGCATTCAAATTGGCGACATAGTAACCAAAGGGCTTAACTAAACGAAAACAGGCGCTTAAATCGCGCCTGTTTTTACGTATAATGGTTGCACGCTCTCATAGCTCAACAGGATAGAGCAGTCGCCTCCTAAGCGATCGATCGGGGTTCGAGTCCCTGTGGGAGCGCCATCCTTACTGCATGATGAATGCTCAATGAGTCATGCTAAAAAAGCGTAGGCATGTAGATCGTCAAGAGCCACAAGCTTAGCATCGCCATCACCCCGGCGAGAATATCATCTACCATGATGCCGATACCGCCATGAACATGTTTGTCTAACCAGCTAATTGGCCAAGGCTTTGCCATATCGAAAAGGCGGAATAAAATAAAGCCAGCCAATACCGTTTCCCAATCTGTTGTGGGGACAAGCGCCATCGTCAACCAGAAGCCAACAAACTCATCCCAAACAATCGCACCATGATCATGGACTTGCATGTCTTTAGACGCACGCCCACAGATCGCAATCCCTGCGATGCCGCCAACAATAATGGCGATCCAAAGCCCAACAACCCCACCAAAAGTGACCAGCGCCCAATAAAACGGAATCGCAACTAACGTACCGACTGTGCCGGGCATTATTGGCGATAAGCCACCGCCAAACCCGAGCGCCAATAAGTGGATAGGATTAAACAACGATAAACGGTGTTTAGGATCCGTCATAATCTGACTCCTTAAAATGATCCCAACCTGTCAGCGTCCAATCAAGTGGCTGACCTTGTGAAACTAACTCAAGCGCACGGTGGCCATTAATTTGACCAATACGCTGCACCTTAGTGCCACTGTGTTTTAATGCTGTATCAAGTGTGCCACGATGCATTTCTGGGACAGTAAAGCAAAGTTCATATTCCTCGCCACTCGTCAGGGCCATTTTTTGTGCGGCTGTTTCGCTATCAACCTCTGCGAGTAAACGTTCAGAAATCGGCAGCCGTGTGACCTCAATTTGCGCCCCGACATCACTGGCTTGGAGAATATGGGTTAAATCTGCATACAAACCATCAGAGATATCGATAGCAGCCGAAGCAATGCCCCGCAGTGCCTGCCCGGCAGCTACGCGCGGTTGAGCGCGATAATGATGGTTAATCAAGCGATTAGCACGCGCCTCATCAACGATGGGTTTGCCAAGCACATAAGCAAGCCCTGCCTGACTTTCACCTAGCGATCCCGTGACATAGATCCAGTCGCCAGGTTTGGCGCCTGAACGCGTCAGTGCCTGCCCTTTAGGCACGTGGCCATGCAACGTCATGGTAATGCTTCTTGGACCTCGCGTGGTATCGCCCCCGATTAACTGAACCTGAAAGTGTTCAGCCAAAGCAGAAAACCCCTGACAAAAACCGGCCACCCAGGCTTCATCAGAATCGGGCAAGGTTAGAGCGAGCGAGCACCAAGCGGGCATCGCACCCATTGCGGCAAGATCACTTAAGTTAGAGGCTAAGGCTTTGTGAGCAACGTCGGATGCCTTGGCGGAAGGAAGAAAATGCGTGCCCTCGACTAACGTATCTGTGGTGACCACGAGTTGGCAGCCGTCTGGCACCTCAGTGATCGCACAATCATCGCCAATGCCTAAGGCGACATCTCGACGGTTAACCGGTTGACGTGCGAAATAATCGCGAATCAAATCAAATTCGTTGCGCGTCATAAAAACTATTTATCGGATTAGATCAATAAAAAGGCCAGCATGGCTGGCCTAGTAAGGAGGGATTAACGTAACCGAGGATACGCTTTATCCAAGACACCATTAACAAATTTATGGCTGTCTTCCGCACCAAAGCGTTTAGCCAACTCAATGGCTTCATTGATGACCACTTTATAAGGGACATCATCGCATTTGATTAGCTCATACATCGCAAGGCGCAATAAGGCGTGCTCCATGTCGTCAAGATCCTGTAATGGACGAGACAAATACGGACGCATCTTGCTATCAAGCTCTTGATGGCTGAGCGCAACACCACTGAACAGCGTACGAAAATACGCAACATCTGTTTCCGGATCGCGAAGAAGTGGCTCTGTTTTCTGGTGCTCATCTTCTTCTTCGTATTTATCTGCGGCCAAAAACTGCGCTTCAATATCAGCGACATTCCCTTTTGCGATTTGCCATGTGTAAATGGCTTGCAATGCAAATTGGCGAGCATTACGCCGTGCGGCTGGTTTCACTTTAACCCCCATTAGGATTCAATCTGGGACAGAACATTCACCATTTCAAGCGCGCTCAGTGCAGCCTCTGCCCCTTTATTACCAGCCTTGGTACCTGCGCGTTCGATCGCTTGCTCAATGGTGTCTACCGTCAGCACACCAAAAGCAACTGGGGTTTCATACTCCAGCGCTACTTGTGCCAACCCTTTGTTACATTCTCCGGCAACATAGTCAAAATGCGGTGTGCCGCCGCGGATCACTGAGCCTAGCGCGACAATCGCATCATAACGACCGCTTTTCGCCAACTTTTGGGTCACCACAGGCAACTCGTAAGCACCGGGACAACGGACCACGGTAATATTATCGTCGTTGACTTGGCCTTGGCGCTTCAGTGCGTCAACCGCACCATCTAGCAAACTCTCATTAATAAAGCTATTAAAGCGAGAGATAACAATAGCAACCTGCGCATTGGGCGCGGCAAATGCACCTTCGATTACGTTCATGAGCCTTCCTGTGACTTGCTTTCCGGAATGAGAAACCGCGCGATTCTAGCATACTTTTTACCATTGACACCATGCTCAGTGTCTTGGGAAACGCGCCCGAGCCTCATCGCTTCTCTCAGTATTTATTCGGTCACGTATTCAACCACGTTCAGGCCAAAGCCTGACAGGGCGTGATAACGCTTTGTCGATGAAGAGAGCAAACGCATTTGTTTCACGCCCAGATTGGCTAATATTTGTGATCCAATTCCGACTCGGCGTGACGTGCCCTGCCATTTGGCACCTGCTGGTTTCTCACCTTTATCTTGCGCTTCAAACGCTTTGACTTGACTGATAATGGAATCAGGCGTCTCTTCTTTCCCCAAAATAACCAACACACCGCCTTCTTCACTGATGCGCTTCATCGCACGAGTCAGCCCCCAGCTGCGCTCAGCAGTACGGTCGGAGCGAAGTAAATCGGTAAACGTATCTTGCAGATGAACCCTTACCAATGTCGGATCGGTGCTAATCTCGCCTTTACGCATCGCGTAATGAATTTGGTTATCAATGGTATCCCGGTAGGTCACCAGATCAAACTCACCAAATTCGGTCGGCAGGGTACAGGCGGCAACTCGCTCGATGGTCGTTTCGTTTAAATTACGATACTCAATCAGATCGGCAATGGTGCCAAGTTTAATACCATGCTTGTCACAAAACACTTCTAAGTCAGGACGACGCGCCATGGTGCCGTCTTCATTTAAGATCTCAACAATCACCGAGGAAGGGCTAAAACCGCCTAGGCGCGCCAGATCACAGCCCGCCTCTGTATGACCTGCGCGAGTCAGTACACCGCCCTCTTGCGCCATGAGCGGAAAAACATGCCCAGGCTGTACTAAGTCGGCGGCTTTGGCATCTGACGCCACCGCCGCTTGCACGGTGCGCGCGCGGTCGGCCGCCGAAATGCCAGTGGTCACGCCTTCGGCCGCTTCAATTGATACCGTAAATGCGGTGGAAAACTGCGCATTGTTATCTGACACCATCAAGGGCAATCCAAGTTGCAAACAACGCTGTTGAGTCAGCGTTAAACAAATCAAACCACGCCCGTGGGTCGCCATAAAATTGATCGCTTCTGGCGTAATGGCTTCTGCTGCAATGATCAAGTCGCCTTCATTTTCGCGATCTTCGTCATCCATCAATACCACCATCTTACCTTGGCGGATATCATCAATGATTTCTTGGGCGCTACTAATTGCCATCTTGGATTCCTTATTTCAAAAAACCGGAACGGGCGAGCGTTTCAAGACTCACGCCCGTTGATTGTGTCGGTTCAGCCGCTTTGTCTCCGAGCATCAATCGCTCAAGGTAACGGGCGATGACATCGACTTCAATGTTCACCTTACGCCCCGGAGCAAAGTGCTGAATTGTCGTTTGTTCAGCCGTATGCGGTACGATAGTGAGCTTAAACGCATTGCCATTGACGTCGTTCACCGTCAGGCTAATGCCATCCACCGTTATCGATCCTTTCAACGCCACATACTTGGCAAGTTCAGGCGGTAATGCAATCCAGTACTCCCATGCACGTCCCGTTTGACTCACTGACGTCACTTCCCCTAGGCCATCCACATGCCCAGAGACCATGTGTCCGCCAAAACGCGTAGTCGGCAACATCGCCTTTTCCAGGTTGACGTTATCGCCAACAGACAAGATCCCGAGTGATGAACGCGCCAGCGTTTCTGACGACACATCGGCGCTATAACCGGTTGCGGTCAATGCAACCACGGTTAAACACACCCCATTGGTAGCGATGCTGTCGCCCAGTTTGACATCCGAGAGGTCGAGGGCACCACTCTCTATGGTGAGGGTCATGTCTTGGCCACGGCGAGTCAGCTTTTGAATTCGGCCCACCGCTTCGATAATTCCAGTAAACATCGTATTAATACTCTTGCGTGATGACCGCATGCTCCGAGAGCGTTGCGATTAGGCGAACATCGTCACCGATAGGCGTCACTTGATTAAAATGAAAACGCGGTACGTCATCCATACGTTGCAACCCGTCTAAAGCAATCAGCGGGCGGCTATCTGCCCCCAGCAATACCGGCGCTTGATAAACAATCAGCTCATCCACTAACGACTCAGTTAATAACTGATTCGCCAGCCTCGCGCCTGCTTCTACCCAAACCTTATCGATATCATGTTGTGCCAATGCGTGAAGGATAGCGCTGAGCGAAGCGTCGGGCATGACCCATTCGTGGACGTTATCCGGCCATATCTGACTACTTGGCATATCGACAATTCGGATCACCTCGCCCTCAAGCTGATAGACGGTCGCTTCAGGTGACGTTTTATTATGTTTATCCAAGATCACGCGCGTCGGCTGGCGCAGTACTGATTGCGGGTAATGGTCGAGGATCTCAGTTGCAAGCTGGCTACGACGTATATTTAGGCTGGGGTTATCGGCTAATACCGTGGCGCTGGTCGATAAAATAGCGCTCGCTTGGGCGCGAAATGTCTGCACATCGGCGCGCGCTGGTTCACCCGTGATCCATTTACTTTGCCCATTTGCCAAGGCGGTGCGCCCATCAAGACTGCCCGCCAGTTTGAGCTGAACATAGGGCATTTGGGTTTGCATACGTTTAATAAAACCAGGATTCAGCGCTTTGGCCTGCTCAGCCATCACACCGACCACGACCTCAATACCGGCTTGTTGTAACCGCGCGAGACCGCGCCCTGCCACTTTAGGATTAGGGTCTTGCATCGCACAGACAACACGCGTGACCTTGGCGGCAACCAACGCATCACAACACGGCGGCGTGCGACCATAATGAGAGCAAGGCTCTAAGGTGACATAAGCCGTCGCGCCCACCGCGCGTTCCCCCGCTGCTTTTAAGGCGTGAACTTCGGCGTGTGGACCACCTGGAGCAATGTGAAACCCCTCACCCACAATGTCATCACCGTGAGCAATCACACAGCCGACATTGGGGTTAGGCGTGGTGGTAAAGCGACCTTGGGCCGCAAGCGCTAATGCGCGCGCCATCATCGTTTGATCTTGGTGGCTAGTTGTCATTTTTGTAACCGTGCAATCTCTTCACCAAATTCGCGAATATCTTCAAAGCTATGGTAAACAGAGGCAAAACGGATATAAGCCACCTTATCAAGCTCCTTCAGTGCTTCCATGACCAAGTTGCCAACCATGGCTGATCCTATTTCTCGCTCACCCGTCGCTCGCAAACGCGACTTAATGCTATTTATCGACTTTTCGATATCATCCGTACTGACAGGACGCTTCTCCAACGCACGTTGAATACCGCCCCGCAATTTATCTTCGTCAAAGGGCTCTCGATTACCGTTGGTTTTGATCACCCGTGGCATGACTAATTCCGCTGTTTCAAACGTCGTATATCGCTCAGCGCACGCCAAACACTGGCGACGACGGCGAACTTGATGGCCATCAGCCACGAGTCGAGAATCGATCACTTTGGTGTCGGTAGCACCACAGAATGGACAGTGCATGCGCGTCGTCTCCTCAATATTGTCCTGCTAGTGTAACCGATTTGCGAGGATGAAAAAGCCTCTCTAAGGAGACGGAGTACGGGTTTTGTGTCTCAACTAGACTTCGTTCTCAGATAAATATAAAAAAGGCGCCCATAGGCGCCCATCTTTTTAGATAATCTGTATTGCTTTATTAAGCATATACCGGCAAACGACGGCAGATGGCTTGGACCTTCTCTTTGGTCTCTGCAATCACTTGCTCATTGTTGATGTTATCAAGCACATCACACATCCAATGCGCGAGTTGTTCGGCATCTTGCTCGGTAAAGCCACGACGTGTAATCGCTGGCGTCCCCACACGAATACCGGAGGTGACAAACGGGCTACGTGGATCGTTCGGTACACTGTTTTTGTTTACTGTGATGTTAGCGGCACCTAACGCGGCATCGGCTTCTTTCCCAGTAATGTCTTTATCAATTAAATCCACCAACAACAGGTGGTTGTCAGTGGAATCCGATACGATTTTATAACCGCGAGCTTGGAACCCTTTCACCATCGCACGTGCGTTATCAATCACGCGCGCTTGATAGGCTTTGAACTCTGGCTCCATCGCCTCTTTAAACGCGACGGCTTTACCCGCAATCACGTGCATCAATGGGCCGCCTTGGCCGCCAGGGAACACCGCAGAGTTGAGCTTTTTATAAATGTCTTCACCGGCGTTTGATAAGATCAAACCACCACGCGGACCTGCAAGGGTTTTGTGCGTCGTCGTCGTGACCACATGTGCGTAAGGCAGTGGATCGGGATAAACACCAGCGGCAATTAAGCCAGCCACGTGTGCCATATCCACCAAGAACCAAGCCCCGACTTTATCTGCAATTTCACGCATGCGTTTCCAATCAACCACTTGTGAGTATGCAGAAAACCCGCCAATGATCATTTTTGGCTTATGCTCGAGTGCAAGCTTCTCCATTTGCTCGTAATCGATTTTACCGGCTTCGTCGATACCGTAAGGGATCACATGATAATGCTTGCCGGAAAAGTTAACTGGCGAACCATGGGTTAAGTGACCACCATGCGCCAAGCTCATACCCAGTACCGTATCACCTGGGTTTAGTAGCGCCATGTAGACCGCGCTATTCGCCTGTGAGCCAGAGTGCGGCTGAACATTGGCATACTCACAACCAAAGAGTTGACAGGCACGCTCAATCGCCAAGGCTTCGGCTTTATCCACGTATTCACAGCCGCCGTAATACCGTTTACCAGGGTAGCCTTCCGCGTATTTATTGGTCAGTTGAGAGCCTTGCGCTTCCATCACGCGCGGGCTGGTGTAGTTTTCTGACGCAATCAGCTCAATGTGTTCTTCTTGACGCGTACTTTCTTCTTCCATCGCCGCAAACAGCGCTGGGTCATAATCCGCGATATTCATGTCACGCTTTAGCATTGGTCTCTCCTGACTTAACATTGGCGGGCAATCACCCATAAAGCGAACGCTAGGATCCGATAGGTCATCTAGCAACAATTAGTCTCGGTGTGATGTTTTAGATCACGCCCTGGCTTAATCGCTTTCACCTGCGAATCAAAGCGATTAAGCCAAGGCAACATCAAACGTTAGACCTACTTACGCAAACGTTTTCGTTACCGCCATGACTGCGTTTGTTATTCTACAAAAATTCCCTTCAATCAGGTAGCCTGAGGGATGATTTTTTTATTCAAAACCTGGCTATTTTGGGTTGTATCGCGGCGCAGCAGTGCTGCTATCTACTGTAAATACTTTACAGCGAAGTATCATAATAGTGACAATCAAGACGTAGGTTATTTACGTTGTCGACTGTTTCTCAAGCCTCACTGGCGATAGAATGCGCGCCCGCACCCGCAGGCACTCGTCGCCAGTGCCCATTAACCTTTTTTAACCGCCAGCCTATTGGGTTTTGGCGGGGCTTTTGTTGCTAACACGTTTTTGTTTTTATCACGCTAATTAAGTAGGGAGAAGCCGTGTGAGCCAGTATCAACACAGCTTTAAAGAAGACATTATTGCTATCGCCTCGGGCGCGTTTTTAGTCGCCCAGGGAGTATTTTTTTTGCAACAGGCCGGACTCTTAACCGGGGGTACCACAGGCCTGGCGTTATTAGTCAGCCAATTTACCGACCTATCGTTCGGTACTTTGTATTTTCTTTGCAATTGCCCGTTTTATGTAATGGCTTGGTTTCGTATGAGTCCGCGATTTGCATTACGCAGTTTACTTGCCGGTGGCACCGTATCGGTGATGGCTGATCATATTGCCTACTTTTTTCAAATCACTTGGCTGGCCCCCGCCTACTGTGCGGTGATTGGTGGACTATTGATGGGCGTCGGTATGTTGATAATTTTCCGCCATAATGCCAGCTTAGGCGGTTTTAACGTACTGGTGCTCTATTGTCAGGACAAGTTTGGGATCTCGGCAGGAAAGCTACAAATGGGCATCGACTGCACCATTCTCGCGTTATCTTTCTTCCTTATCGATCTGAACCTGCTGATGTGGTCTGTGGCCGGTGCGATTGTACTCAATTTAGTGTTAGCGATGAACCACAAACCGGGACGCTATCAAGCGCATCCGGCCAATCCTGGCGCGTAGACAATATTTACACCGCGCACACGCTATCTACACCGTGAATACAGTATCTACACCGTAACTACAATAAAAATAAAGCCAAGCATTACGCTTGGCTTTTTATTGCTTGCCGTATTGGTCTAACCCGTGCAATTAAATCGCTTCTTCGTCTTCTTCGCCGGTACGGATACGCACCACACGCTCAACGTCAAAGACAAAGATTTTACCATCACCAATTTTGCCGGTTTGCGCGGTCTCAATAATGGTATCGACACATTGCTCAGCAACATCGTTAGACACCACTACCTCCAATTTCACCTTAGGCAGAAAGTCCACCATATATTCGGCACCACGATATAGTTCAGTGTGGCCTTTTTGACGACCAAAACCCTTTACCTCTGAGACGGTCATCCCTGTAATCCCGACGTCTGCCAGCGCTTCGCGTACGTCATCGAGTTTGAATGGCTTGATGATGGCTTCAATTTTTTTCATTCCGTTATCCTTCTCGTTGGCCGCAGCCGGTCCTGATGGATCAGTTGTTTAGTTGGAATTGTATCGCAGCAAGATAAAAAATCATCCATCGATCCTCGCATATCACCAAAAAGCCGCCCAACTGTGGCGGCTTTATTGGTACGGTGCTTACCCTAGAGTAACCCGCGCGTTGCGGAACATCCGCATCCACGCGCTATCTTCACCCCAATCATCTGGGTGCCAAGAGTTAGCGACAGTACGGAATACCCGCTCAGGGTGCGGCATCATAATGGTCACACGGCCCGACTCGGTAGTCAGCGCGGTAATGCCATTGGGTGAGCCATTCGGGTTGGCAGGATACGCTTGTGTTGGCTGGCCGTGATTATCGGTGTAACGCAGCGCCACCGTGCCTGACGCCTCAATCGCTGCCAAGTGCTCAGCATCGCGCACTTCTACCCGTCCTTCACCATGCGATATCGCAATGGGCATCCGTGAGCCTGCCATCCCGGCAAAAAAAGCGGATGGGCTTGATTGTACTTCCACCATGCTAAAGCGCGCTTCAAAGCGCTCGGACTCATTGCGAACAAATCGTGGCCAGTGTGCAGCCCCTGGGATCAGTTCATGCAGGTTCGATAGCATCTGGCAACCATTACACACCCCAAGTGCTAGCGTGTTTTCACGGCCAAAGAAGGCACTGAATTGATCGCGCGCACGACTATTAAACAGAATAGATTTCGCCCAACCTTCACCGGCGCCTAACACGTCACCGTAAGAGAAACCGCCACAGGCCACCAGCCCTTGGAAACTGTCCAAACTAACGCGCCCTGAGAGAATGTCACTCATATGAACATCCACGGCGTTAAATCCAGCGCGATCGAAGGCGGCGGCCATTTCCACATGCGAGTTCACGCCTTGCTCACGCAAAATAGCCATGGTCGGTTGTTGACCGGTAGCGATATATGGCGCAGCAATGTCTTCGTGCACATCAAAGCTCAGACTAGCGTGTAAACCGGGATCGGCCGCCTGCTTGGCGTCAAACTCTTGACGAGCGCAGTCCGGATTATCGCGCCGCGCTTGCATTTGATAGGTGGTTTCAGCCCAAATCTGACGCAGGTGCTGGCGACTGGCTTGATAGATAGGTGCCTCACCGTGACGCACGATAATCTCATCGCTACCACTTAGGCCGCCAATCAGGTGACTGCATGCGATTAATTGATGTTCATCCAACACCGTATTAACACGCTCGAGGTCTTGCGTCGCCACTTGGATCACCGCGCCCAGCTCTTCGTTAAACAACACCGACAAGGCATCGTCGCCTAAACGGGCGATGTCCACGTCAATACCGGTGTGACCGGCAAAGGCCATTTCAGCCAAGGTAACGAATAGTCCGCCATCGGCTCGGTCGTGATACGCCAGCAGTTTTTGCTCTGCCACCAAGGTTTGCATCGCATTGAAAAAGCCTTTTAGGCGGGCGCTGCTGGTGACATCGGCAGGCTTATCGCCCAATTGATGATACACCTGAGCCAGCGCGGTTGCGCCCAGACGCTGCGCGCCTTCACCAAGATCAATCGCAATCAGGTGGCTGTCACCTTTATCGCTACGCAATTGTGGGGTCACGGTACGACGCACATCTTCCACGCGGCCAAAGGCGGTGATGATCAGCGACATCGGCGCGGTGACAGTTTTGTTTTCACCGTTTTGCTGCCACTGGGTTTTCATCGACATCGAGTCTTTACCCACTGGAATGGTCAGTGATAGCTCAGGACACAGCTCCTCACCCACCGCTTTGACTGCTTCGTACAAGCCAGCATCTTCGCCCGGGTGACCCGCCGCGGACATCCAGTTGGCAGACAGTTTAATGTTGGTCAGACTGCCAATATCGGCACAGGCGATATTGGTCAGCGCTTCACCCACTGCCATACGGGCAGAGGCAGCAAAATCGAGCAAGGCGGCCGGGGTACGTTCGCCCATCGCCATCGCTTCGCCGTGATAACTGTCATAACTGGCCGCCGTCACCGCACAGTTCGCCACCGGCACTTGCCACGGACCAACCATTTGGTCACGCGCAACCAATCCGGTCACCGAACGGTCACCGATGGTGATTAAGAAGGTTTTCTCCGCCACTGCTGGCAAGCGTAAAACACGCTCGCAGGCTTGTGCCAGTTCAATGCCTTGGGTGTTTAGCGCGGTACCTGTCACTTGTTGGCGTGTAACGTCACGGTGCATTTTGGGCGCTTTACCCAGCAGAATATCCATCGGCATATCGATAGGGCTATTACCGAAGTGGCTGTCTTCAAGCGACAGGTGACGCGCGTCGGTGGCATCACCAATGACTGCGTACGGGGCGCGYTCACGCTCGCACAAGGCTTCGAAAAGCGCCAGGTTTTCGGGTTTGACCGCCAAGACGTAGCGCTCTTGTGACTCGTTACACCAAATGGCGAGCGGGCTCATTCCCGGCTCATCATTCGGAATATCACGCAAGTTAAAGCGCCCGCCTCGGCCGCCATCATCAACCAGCTCTGGCATCGCATTTGAAAGGCCACCCGCGCCCACATCGTGGATAAAGGCAATTGGGTTGTCTTCGCCAAGCTGCCAGCAGCGATCGATCACCTCTTGGCAACGGCGTTCCATTTCTGGGTTCTCACGTTGCACCGAGGCAAAGTCCAAGTCTTCCGCCGACTGGCCGGATGCCATCGACGATGCTGCTCCGCCACCAAGGCCGATGTTCATCGCCGGGCCACCTAACACAATCAGTTTGGCCCCCACGTCAATCTCACTTTTTTGCACATGGCCGTCGCGGATGTTGCCCATTCCGCCTGCGAGCATGATCGGCTTGTGATAGCCGCGCACTTCCTCACCGGCATGCGAGGTCACTGATTGCTCATAGGTACGGAAGTAGCCCAGCAAGCTAGGACGGCCAAATTCGTTATTAAACGCCGCGCCGCCTAGCGGGCCTTCCAGCATAATATCGAGCGCAGTGGCAATGCGCTCAGGCTTGCCATAGTCTCGCTCCCACGGCTGAATAAAACCCGGGATTTTCAGATTAGAGACGGAAAAACCGACCAACCCTGCTTTGGGTTTACCGCCGACACCGGTCGCCCCCTCGTCACGAATCTCACCGCCAGAGCCGGTCGCGGCCCCTGGCCACGGTGAAATCGCGGTGGGGTGGTTGTGGGTTTCCACCTTCATCAAAATATGGGCGGGTTCATGGTGATACTGATAGCTGTGGCTCTCTGGCGTCGGGAAAAAGCGCCCAACGGTTGAGCCCGTCATTACGGCTGCGTTGTCTTTATACGCCGACAGCACGTTATCTGGGGTTTGCTCATAGGTATTTTTGATCATCTTAAACAGCGACTTAGGCTGCTTTTCACCATCAATAGTCCAATCGGCGTTAAAGATTTTGTGGCGGCAATGCTCTGAGTTAGCTTGCGCAAACATCATCAGTTCGATGTCGTTGGGGTTACGCCCCAGCTGGGTAAAGTTATCAACCAGATAGTCAATTTCGTCTTCTGCCAGAGCCAATCCTAAGGCTTGGTTTGCCTCAGTTAAAGCGGCTCGACCTCCCAAGAGAATATCCACGCTGTGCATCGGCGCAGGTTCCGCTTGCTCAAACAGCACCTCAGCGGCCTCAAGCTCACGAAATACCGTTTCCATCATCCGATCGTGCAACAATCCGATTAAGGTTGCGTGTTGCTCATCAGTTAATGGCGCAGAGAGTTGAATATAGTACGCGGTACCACGCTCTAAACGTTTCACCGCGTCCAACCCGCAATTATCGGCAATATCGGTTGCCTTGGATGACCACGGCGACAAGGTGCCGGGACGAGGCGTAACGAGAAATAGCGTCCCTTCAGGTGCGTGCGGCGGTAAAGTGGGTCCGTAAGTCAGCAGCTTTTCGAGCTTCTCGCGACTGGCGCTATCCAAAGGGTGATGCAAATCAGCGAAATGAATAAACTCAGCATACAGTGCCGTGACCGGTAACTGATGCGCTTGGCAGCTGGCCAGTAGTTTATTGACACGAAACTCAGACAGTGCGGGGGAACCACGCAAAATATCCATGTGCGTACGTCTCTCGTTAGCGGTAAATGAAAGGGTATACCCAAATTGACGCATCTTGGGACGATAACTTGGGTATCACCACGCTCTTGACCGCAGTGGTTTGAACACGCAAAAATACCTTTTCGCTGGCCTTTTTAGCAGACGGCGGCCATTATAGGGCAAAATCCTTAGCGACAACACACCTGACGCAACCGTTTGCGCAAAAAATTTTCCCTCTATCCGTATCCAACCTATTCACGTAGAATGTGGCGTCTATCGATCATCGCTAGCACTACCACGCTAGCCAGCAACTGCGAGCGACAGCCTTTGATACAGCGTGACTTTTCTCTGAAATCATGGATGACTAGCCTTGTCGTGCTGGTCGTTAGCCTGGTATTAACGGGATGTGATTGGCACTTCGACGATCGCACCGTGCTGGAAAAAATCCGCGACCGTGGCGTGCTAAGAGTCGGAACACTCAATAACGAACTTTCTTATTATATTGGTCCTGATGGCCCGACCGGGCTGGATTACGAACTTGCATCACGTTTTGCTGACAAGCTTGGCGTAAAGCTGGAAATGGTGCCGACCTATACGTTATCCGGCCTCTTTCCTGCATTAGAGCGCGGTGATGTCGATTTAATTGCTGCAGGACTCACCATTACCGACCAACGCTTGGCCCAATTTCGCCCCGGCCCCGCCTACTATTTTGTCAGCCAACAAGTGGTGTATAAAAAAGGACATTGGCGCCCTCGCGATGTGGGCGATTTTAACCGCGAGAACGCGGTAATGGTAGTAGTGGAAGGTTCGAGTCACGATCTCACCTTACAATCGCTTAAAAACGATCACCCCGATTTAAGCTGGAAAGTTGTGCAAGACGCCGACGACGATGAACTGCTTAAACAGGTTGCAGACGGTGATATCGATTTTACCATTGCCGACTCCATCGATATTGCCTTAATGCAACGCACCCAACCTGATATTGCCGTCGCCATGGCGCTGAGTGAAGATGAGCCCGTCGCCTGGTTTATGAAAAAACAGGGCGACAGCAGCGCCTATGCTCTGATGGTGAATTTTTTTGGTGAGCTGAATCAAACCGGTGAATTGGCAATTTTAGAAGAAAAGTATTTTGGCCACGTGAATCAATTTGATTACGTTGATACCCGCGCATTTTTGCGCGCCATAGAAAGCAAACTTCCGCAGTGGGAACCCCTTTTCAAAAAGCATGCGAACGATTTTGATTGGCGCCTGCTCGCCGCCTTGTCGTATCAAGAATCACACTGGAACCCACGCGCCATATCTCCCACAGGGGTACGTGGGATGATGATGCTGACGTTACCGACCGCTAAATCCGTCGGCGTGCGCAACCGTCTGGATCCCGAACAAAGCATCAAAGGCGGCTCAATCTACCTGCAGCGTATGCTCGACCGGATTCCCGACAGTGTTAACCCACACGAGCGTATTTGGTTTGCTTTCGCCTCTTACAACATTGGCTTTGGTCATATGATGGATGCACGGCGACTCACTGAAGCGCAAGGTGCCAATCCTAACTCGTGGAGTGATGTGAAACAGCGCCTTCCCTTGCTCGCTAAGCGCCAATATTACACGCAAACGCGATACGGCTATGCACGTGGCTATGAAGCGCTAAGCTATGTTGAGAATATTCGCCGTTATTATCAGAGTATTCTAGGCTATGAAAAAGCACATATAGAGTCGCTGGACAGTCAGCAAGTCGAATCGCTCGGTGGGCTGCAAACCATCATTGCGCCCGAGCCATCCTCCGAGCAAGTTGCTGAACCAGTGCCGGATACTACGCCAGAGGGCTCTGAACAAAACCCAATATCGCAATCGGAAAAGCAACCGCAATGAGGATCCTATGGTGCCAAAAAAACGGCTAATGAAACAAAGCTTTCGTAAAAACAATATTTCATCGGCTAACCGTCGCAAGCGCATGCGCCAAAATATGCACAAGAAAGTACTATGGCGTCAACGCGCGTTTGCGATTCGTGAGTTTGCCGCGTTTGATGAGGCGTTTTAAGACGCTTGGTCTGAATCAGACGACACAATAGAAGCCTCACCACGGGCTGTTTTTTTTGCAGCCTTTTTTTCAGCACGACGACGGCGGAAAAACGCTTGCAGTTGCGCACGGCACTCAGCTTCTAATACCCCACCCTCGCTTTGCACATGGTGATTTACCTCTTCATAACTGAGTAAGTTCATCACCGAACCAGCCGCGCCGGTTTTGGGATCCGGCGCGCCAAAATACACCTTTCTGACACGGCCATGCACCATCGCCGCCGCACACATCGGGCACGGTTCGAGTGTCACATAAAGATCCGCGTCTAATAGGCGATAATTACCCAGCACTTGGCCGGCTTGGCGTAAGGCCATCACTTCGGCATGGGCAGTAGCATCATGCTGGGTAATGGTTCGGTTCCACCCTGTGCCCACAACCTCACCTTGATACACCACCACGGCGCCGACAGGAACTTCACCTTCTTGCTCAGCATTGTCGGCCAGTATGATCGCCTGGCGCATATAAACGTCGTGAATCGTATCCGGCGTTTGTGGCTCGTTCATTCCAACCTCGATTTATTGGCTATGTAATTCATCGCTAGTATACGACACAAATAAGCCGGCTCGAAGGCCGGCTGTGTCTGAAACGTCATGATAGACGATACGCGCTCTATGTAACCGTTATTGCACCAGATACTGATAACTTGCTTGAATACCCAGTGGCAATCCGAATGCCCAGTACGCTAGCAAGAACAAGGTCCAGCCCACCAGCATGGTCAATGAATAAGGGATCATCATTGACGCCACGGTGCCAATGCCTGTTGCTTTAACATAGCGTTGGCAATACACCACAACGAGTGGGAAGAACACCATTAATGGCGAGATAATGTTCGAAACGGAATCCCCGACACGATAGGCCGCTTGTGACAATTCAGGGGAAATACCGACAACCATCAGCATTGGCACCAAAATCGGTCCAATCAGACCCCATTTCGCTGACGCAGAACCGATTAACAGGTTCACGAGTGCGGTGAGCAAAATCATCCCCACAATCGTCATCTCACCTGGCAGGCTCATTGACTGCAATAGCTCCGCGCCATTCAGCGCTAACAAGGTACCAATGTTGGATTGCGTAAATGCGGCTAAGAATTGCGCGCAGAAAAACGCCATCACCATATAAGCGCCCATGGTCGCCATGGTGTCAGACATGGATTTAATCACGTCTTGGCTGGTTTTAAAGGTACCCGCGGTTTTGCCATAAACAATGCCTGGAATAATAAACAGCACGAAAATGAGCGGCACGATTGATTGCATAATCGGTGCATCAAAGGCAGTCAGCTCACCCGCCGGAGAGCGCAGCGGGGACGTTTCCGGCCACGAGGCCGCCACCAGCGCAGCGATCCCTAGTAGCATCGCCAGCCCAGCACGGTTAAAGGCTTTTCCTTCAATCGCCGTAAAAGAGCCTAAATTTGGTGCGTCTTCTGCATCCTCATCAATCGGTGTGCGATTTAGCCGTGGTTCGACAATTTTCTCAGTCACAAACCAGCCCAGCGCCACAATCAAAATCGATGACAAGCCCGTAAAGTAGATGTTAGCGAGGGGATTAACTTGGTAGCTATCGTCCAACACATGCGCGGCAGATTCAGTAAAACCGGCCAGCAATGGATCGATCCCTGACGGAATAAAGTTCGCGGAGAAGCCTCCCGACACCCCAGCAAAAGCGGCGGCAATCCCCGCTAGCGGATGACGCCCCGCCGCGTGGAAGATAATCCCGCCGAGTGGGATCACCAGTACATAGCCGGCATCCGCCGCCGTGTGTGACACGATCGCCACCAAAATCAGCATGGGTGTGAGTGCTTGCTTCGGCGTCACACTCAGCATTTTCTTCAAACCGGTGGTGATAAAGCCTGACTGATCAGCCACACCCACCCCTAACATCGCAACCAATACAATCCCAAGCGGCGCAAAACCTGTAAAAGTGTCAACCATATTGGCTAAAAAGTGGGCGAGCGCATCACCGGTGAGCAGGTTTTTGACTTGGACGGTGTCCCCGGTCAATGGGTGAACAGAATTAAACGTGATTTGTGACAAGAGAGCGGAGAGCACCCAAACCGTCACCAGGCCCCAGAAAAACAATAAGGCAGGATCTGGGATCCGGTTACCCGCACGCTCTATCATATTTAAAAACCGATCCATGCCGCGCGGTCGGCCTGTATCGGTTGCTGGGTTAATGTGTTGACTCACTGGGAACTCCATTATTTTCGATGTTGWGTTTTGGCTTACCTGATCCAGCAGGCTTTAATGACAATAAAATGACAAATTATCGCCAGTAAAGCAAAAATCAGCATAGTTAGCCATAAGTAAGCCAGTTAACCCAATGTTAAATTACTTTAAAGTTAGAAAAGCAGCACAAAAAACGGATGCTTACAGACAGCAATGAAACATTTAGAAATAAAAAAGCCCACGCTAGGCATGGGCTTTATGTCGTTAAACTAGCGTTTTACTTTCTCAAACGCTTATTCCCACTCAATCGTCGCTGGCGGTTTGCCGGAGACGTCGTAAACTACGCGGGAGATGCCGTCGACTTCGTTGATGATGCGGTTCGACACTTTGCCAAGGAAATCGTATGGCAGGTGTGCCCAGTGCGCAGTCATAAAGTCGATGGTTTCGACGGCACGCAACGCAATGATCCAATCGTATTTACGGCCATCGCCCATCACACCTACCGAGCGAACCGGCAGGAACACCGCGAAGGCTTGCGAGACTTTCTCGTAGAGATCGGCGTTGCGTAGCTCTTCAATAAAGATCGCATCGGCGCGACGAAGCAGATCGCAATATTCTTTTTGAATCTCGCCCAGCACACGCACGCCTAAGCCTGGCCCTGGGAAGGGGTGGCGGAACAGCATGTGATATGGCAAGCCAAGTTCAAGGCCGATTTTACGCACTTCGTCTTTGAACAGCTCTTTGAGTGGCTCAACCAGACCCATTTCCATCTCTTCCGGTAAGCCACCGACGTTGTGGTGTGATTTAATCACATGCGCTTTACCGGTTTTCGAGGCCGCTGATTCAATCACGTCTGGGTAGATAGTCCCTTGCGCCAGCCATTTGGCATTGTCCATTTTACTCGCTTGCTCGTCGAACACTTCGACAAACACCCGGCCAATGATTTTACGCTTCGCTTCGGGATCGGCTTCACCTTTCAGGGCATTAAGGAAGCGGTCTTCCGCATTGACATGAATAATGTTCAACCCAAAGTGATCACCGAACATTTCCAGCACTTGCTCACCTTCGTTAAGGCGCAGCAGGCCGTTATCAACGAACACACACGTGAGCTTATCGCCAATCGCACGGTGAACCAGCATAGCCACTACAGAAGAATCGACGCCGCCAGACAAGCCAAGGATCACCTCGTCATCCCCCACTTGCTCACGAATACGCTCAATCGCATCGTCAATAATGGTTGCCGGTGTCCACAAACGCTCGCATTGGCAGATTTGCATCACAAACTGCTCAAGCATCCGTTTGCCTTGGCGCGTGTGCGTCACTTCTGGGTGAAACTGAACACCATAAAAACGTTTATCTTCGTTGGCCATGGCTGCAAACGGACAGGTGTCTGTTTCAGCGATTTTGACAAAATCTTCCGGAATCGCGACCACTTTATCGCCGTGGCTCATCCACACATCTAAAAGTGGGTGACCATCATCGGCAATAGCATCTTCAATGCCATCAAACAGTGCGCTCTGGCCAACGCGTTTTACTTGCGCGTAGCCAAACTCGCGATGCTCAGAGCCCGCAACCTTACCACCAAGCTGCTCAGCCATGGTCTGCATGCCATAGCATACGCCCAACACAGGCACGCCTGCGTCAAAGACATATTGCGGTGCACGTGGCGAGTTGGCTTCTGCCACGCTCTCTGGGCCACCGGATAGGATGATGCCGTTGGGAGCAAAATCACGAATGTCTTGCTCATCGACATCCCAGCTCCAAAGCTCACAATACACACCAATTTCACGGACACGGCGCGCAATCAACTGGGTGTACTGGGAGCCAAAATCAAGGATCAAAATACGTTGAGCATGAATGTTCTGGGTCATTATCTGGCTTTCTCAATTAAGTGGAACAAAGGGGAGCTGTGCTCCCCTCTCAAATGCATCGCGGTAGTGATGTCTTTAGCCGAGGCGATAGTTCGGCGCTTCTTTAGTAATGGTGACATCATGCGCGTGTGATTCTTTCATGCCCGCGCCGGTCACGCGAACAAACTGCGTATTAGTGCGCATCTCTTCTATGGTGGCAGAGCCCGTTAAGCCCATGCTTGAACGCAACCCGCCCATTTGTTGGTGGATGATCTCTTTCATCATGCCTTTGTAATCAACGCGCCCTTCTATGCCTTCAGGCACCAACTTATCGGCGGCGTTATCGCTTTGGAAGTAACGATCAGATGAGCCTTTTGACATGGCGCCCAATGAGCCCATACCGCGGTAAGATTTGTACGCGCGGCCTTGGTAAAGCTCGACTTCACCCGGAGACTCTTCGGTACCGGCGAGCATTGAGCCCACCATCACACACGACGCGCCGGCAGCAATCGCTTTACACAAGTCACCCGAGAAACGAATACCGCCATCGGCAATTACCGGAATACCATACTCTTGTGCGACGGCAGCGGCATCACTGATCGCGGTAATTTGCGGCACACCCACGCCAGTGACGATACGCGTGGTACAAATAGAACCTGGGCCAATACCGACTTTTACGGCATCCACACCCGCGTCAATCAAGGCACGTGCGCCCTCGGCAGTGGCAACGTTACCGCCCACAATTTGTAAGTGCGGGTACGAGGCTCTGGCATCACGAATACGTTGTAGGACGCCCTCAGAGTGGCCGTGTGATGAGTCAATAAGTAACACATCGATTCCCGCTTCCACCAAGGCCGCGATACGCTCTTCATTGCCCGCCCCTGCGCCGACGGCACCACCGACACGCAAACGACCTTGTTCGTCTTTACAGGCGTTAGGCTTGCTTTCCGCTTTCTGGAAATCTTTGGCGGTGATCATGCCGCTGAGGTGATGGTCTTGGTTGACGACCAGAATTTTTTCGACACGATGCTGCTGCATCAACTGTTGCACTTGCTCACGCTCAGCGCCCTCACGCACGGTGGCGAGACGAGACTGAGGGGTCATCACATCTTCAACACGTTTGCTAAGATCTGAGACAAAACGCACGTCGCGTCCCGTAATAATGCCAACCAGCTCTTTTTGTTTATTCACCACTGGATAACCGGCAAAGCCATTGCGTTCGGTCAAGGCTTTGACATCGGCAATGGTCATCTCAGGCGTCACCGTAACCGGGTTAGACACCATGCCCGCTTCATAGATTTTCACCAAGCGCACTTGCTCGGCTTGCTGCTCGATGGTCATATTTTTATGGATAAAGCCAAGGCCGCCTTCTTGTGCCAATGCGATGGCCAAACGGGCTTCGGTCACTGTATCCATTGCTGCAGAGAGCACAGGGATGTTCAGGCTAATTGAACGGGTCAATTGGGTCCGCAGATCCGCATGGTTAGGGAGTACATTTGAGTGGGCAGGGACGAGGAGTACATCGTCAAAGGTTAACGCTTCTTTCGCGATTCTCAGCATTGCAATATCTCACACTAAAAGTTGTGAAGGGGAACAAAATATTGCCGCAGAATTATACGTGCAGCGCAAACGTTTGGCTATCGATTTTTACTAAGAATAGCGATTGATTGTCCAAGACAGATTTAGTCGGTTGATTTATCAACGGATACATTGTTCATTTTTTCGCAATCGATTGCTTTGATCGCCTGGCTATCGTCATGCTGAGTCAGTTGGCATCCCAGTATACGGCAGGTAGTATGCGATCAGGTTTATCAAAAGGATCAGCGATTGTGACCGCGAGTAATCAACATATTTTGTCCGTTTCCCGCCTCAATGCGGAGGTGCGTCTTTGCTTAGAAAAAAACATTGGCATTGTCTGGCTAACGGGCGAACTCTCCAATTTTACCGCGGCAACGTCTGGCCATTGGTATTTGTCACTCAAAGACAACCAAAGCCAAGTGAAGTGTGCCATGTTTCGTGGTAACAATCGTCGCGTGACCTTTAAACCCAAAAATGGGGATCAAGTCCTGGTGCGCGCGCGTGTGTCTATGTACGAGCCTCGAGGCGACTATCAGCTAATCTTAGAAAGCATGCAGCCCGAAGGCGATGGACGACTGCAGCAGGCGTTTGAGCAACGTAAACAAGCGTTAGCCGCAGAAGGGTTATTCGCACAAACCGCTAAGCAAGCTTTGCCCGACCAACCAAAGCGCGTTGGCATAATCACCTCCAAAACCGGCGCTGCCTTGCATGATATTCTGAATGTACTTAAAAGACGGGACCCTAGCCTGCCGGTGGTGATTTATCCGACCCTGGTGCAAGGGCAAGATGCGGCAGTATCGATAGCGCAAGCGATCGGGCGCGCCAATAGCCGTCATGAGTGTGACGTACTGATTGTTGGTCGTGGCGGTGGGTCACTCGAGGATTTATGGTGCTTTAATGAAGAAATCGTCGCCCGTACTATCGCCGCGAGTCAGATCCCCATCGTCAGTGCCGTAGGCCATGAAGTGGATGTGACCATTGCTGACTTTGTTGCCGATGTTCGCGCCCCCACCCCATCAGCTGCCGCAGAGCTTGTTAGCCGTGATCTGAGTTATCGCTTGCAGCAATATCAGCAGCGCGAGCAAGCGCTTAAAAACGCGATCGGCACGCTACTTTATCGCCAGCAACGGGCACTGACGCAACACGAACACCGTTTGTCTCACCAACACCCCCGTCGTCGTCTGCAACAGCAAAGTCAGCATATTGATGAGCTGCAAAGGCGCATTCACCAAGGACTGACGAAACAGCTTTCACGATATAACCACCAGCTTAATGCCCTGGATAGCCGGTTACAACGCGTGACGCCTGAGCATCGTATTCATCAACATCAGGCTCAATTGGTACAGCACCATCAACGCCTCGTCCACGCGATGAACTCGCAATTGTCACACGCGCAGCAGCGACTTTTGACCTTGGTGGCGACCTTGGATGCCGTCAGTCCATTAGCGACGCTCTCTCGTGGCTATTCGATTAGCCGTGACAGTGATGGACGAATTATTAATAACATCAATCAACTGCATGAAGGCGATATCCTGCGCACCCAGCTCAGTAACGGCGAGATCACCAGCGTGGTACAACAGCGTCATCCAAGTCAGTCGGCTGATTAAACTCTGTACAATACACCTCTAACCGATCAGTAAGCGATCGAGCGATCTTGGGGTTAATTCCCCTTGATCAGCTTCCTACCCTGAAAAGAATATTTATCAATACACTTCCCGAAAGCATAAGTTACATATTCTGCATTTGGATTTTTATCGATATAAAAAACTAAAAAATAGTTTTTTGAATTAAAAATCCAGCATAAATGAAACGAGAGTGGCGTGAAGGGGTGATGCAATTATCGCCGCTCAAAACCTGCCCAGTCACGCGATAAGCTAAGATCCACGACATCACAGACGACGTGGCTTTAATGTGAGTATGATCACGAATGATAAAGTCAAGATCCAGGTTTGGATCGTTAAAAGTAGGCGGGATCAAAAAAGCCCAGCATCAAGGCTGGGCTTTCGTTTACTTCTTATTGCGGTTTTTAACTATGTCCATCAAGCGTTTGCGTTGACGTGACTGAGATAACGTCAGCTTTTCTTTTTTACCCTCATACGGGTTTTCACTGTTCTGGAACTGAATCTTTATCGGTGTGCCCATAATGTCTAAGGTTCGACGATAATAATTCATCAGATAGCGCTTATAGGAGTCTGGCAACTCACTCACCAAGTTACCATGGACGACCACAATGGGTGGGTTATATCCACCGGCGTGTGCATATTTTAGCTTCACTCGGCGGCCACGTATCATTGGAGGCTGATGGTCATCTTGCGCCATTTTCAAAATACGGGTTAGCATCGCGGTGCCGACACGTTTGGTCGCCGACTGATAGGCTTCTTGAATGGACTCAAACAAGTGACCGACACCGGTACCATGCAACGCAGAAATAAAGTGAACGCGTGCAAAGTCGACAAAACCAAGGCGACGATCCAGCTCGGATTTCACCCGCGTTTTAATCTCGCTATCTAAGCCATCCCACTTGTTAACCGCCAGCACGATCGAACGGCCCGCATTCAAGGCAAACCCTAGTAAGCTCAAGTCTTGATCAGATATATTTTCTCGCGCATCAATCACTAGCAGCACGACGTTCGCGTCTTCGATAGCCTTAAGTGTTTGAATAACAGAAAATTTTTCAACTTTTTCACTGACATGTTTACGACGACGTATACCGGCCGTATCAATCATCACGTACTCGCGCCCATCGCGCTCCATCGGGATATAAATGGAGTCTCGTGTGGTCCCCGGCATATCGTAAACGACGACTCGTTCTTCACCGAGCATGCGATTGGTCAAGGTCGATTTACCCACATTGGGGCGACCTATAATACCAATTTTAATCGGCAGTGATTGAAGGTAGGCGTACTCATTTTCTGCCTGCTCTTCTGTGTTCACGGCCGGGTTGTCTTGATCATCGATGTCATCTTGCTCATCGGTCAGGTCAACCAGACCTGTCTCTTCCTGCGCTTGCTGTAGCGCTTGTTCGGCAAAGGGCGTCAGAGCACGATTAATCAATCCGCTGACCCCACGACCGTGTGCGGCAGCAATTTGATACATGTTGTCCATGCCTAATTGCCAAAAGTCTGCGGTTGCGGTATCTGGGTCAATACCGTCTACTTTGTTGACGACCAAAAAGCTGGTTTTTTCGCGGACACGGATATGTTGAGCAATATCCCGATCAGCAGGTGTTAATCCTGCACGCCCGTCCACCATAAATAACACCACATCGGCTTCTTCAATCGCAGCAAGCGATTGTTCGGCCATTTTGGTTTCTACACCCTCTTCTGTACCATCAATCCCGCCGGTGTCGATCACGATAAATTCGTGCTCATCCAGCAATGCCTTGCCGTATTTTCGATCCCTGGTCAGTCCCGGAAAATCCGCTACTAATGCATCGCGCGTGCGGGTAAGACGGTTAAAGAGCGTCGATTTTCCCACATTCGGGCGCCCTACTAGGGCTATAACAGGAATCATGTAGACCTCTTAATTTTCATTCTCTTATCAATAAACAAGGCTCCCAACTGTCTATACAGCCAGGAGCCTAAATATAAAACTGGGTGGCTGATACTAGTCGATAGCCAGCTTTCTCAATTGGCCATCGCGTGTTATCACGATATAGCCATTATCGGTTTGCACGGGCGCCACCGCAATACCCTCGCCTTCAAGCGATTGCTGGGCAACAAAATCCCCAGTATCTGGATCGAGCCAATGCAAGTACCCTTGGCTATCTCCAACCACGAGATAACCATCGCTTGCCGCAGGCGCAGTTAATATGCGATACGCTAACTCACTGTTGCGCCATTTCTCTAAACCATTACGTGCATCTAATGCGACAATATTGTCTTTATCATCAATTAAATAAAGGCTATTACCCGCCGCAATAAAATCGTTGGCCGATGAAAAATCACGCTTCCATGCTGCTTTTCCCGAACGTAAATCAATCGACACTAACTGCCCATTATAGCCCACGGCATACAAACGGTCGCCATCAATCACAGGGGTCGCATCCACATCAACAAGACGATCAATTTCGGTCGCCCCTTTGGGTGTCGAAATCGGAATTTGCCAAATAGAGCGACCCGTTTCGATCATCGCGGCGCCAAGACGACCATTCGCCATCCCCCAGAATACACCGCCTGAGACGGTAACGGGGGCACTCTCGCCGCGCAAACTTAGATTAGGGACATCATTGGCGTTACTCCACTGAGGCTCACCCGATTCCGCATCAAGCGCAACCAACTCACCGCGGCTGGTATTAACGATCACCATACCAGCATCGACCAAAGGCTTGGCCAGGATTTCACCGTTCACATTTTGCTGCCAAAGGCGCTCGCCTGTTTCAGCATCCAAGGCATACAGTTCGCCGGTTTCTCCGCCAACATACACCTTACCGTAGGACGCACTTAGCCCACCAGATAACAACGCTGGCGTCTCAGTTTGCACCGACTGCTGCCAAATACGCTCGCCGCTTTCAAGATCAAACGCAGCCACTTCTCCCTGGCGGTCAGCGGCGAATACCTTATCGTACGCGACCGTCGGTTGAAGGGCCGAATAATATTGCCCGACACCATCACCGACTTGGGCTTGCCAAATCTGTGATGATGCAATTTTATCCGTTACAGTGGGTAATGGTGCCATTTGCACAACATCTTCTTCACCCGCACAACCGGTCAATATCGCCAAAGTCGTGGCCACAGCGGCTATGCGCCATAATCCTTTTTTCATACCGCGCCCTTATTGACTGAGGTTATCGAGCTTCATCGTGACGGTTGGACTCGCTCCTGCCTCAAGCGAGGCGGTATAGGCATCACGAGCGGCCTCACTGTCCCCTTGGCGAAGCAAAATATCACCGCGAATTTCCTGTACTTTGGCTGTCCAACTTGACGCGGTCACTTTATCCAGTTCACTCAGTGCCGCGTCATACTGACCCAGCTCCGCGTTCACACGCGCTAAGCGCGTGGTTACCAACCCATAGAGCGCATCATCATTTAACGCTTGCTGGGCCGTTTGCAACTGTTTACGTGCACTGTCTAGCTCTCCCTGTTGAACCTGTTTCTTTGCCAGGTTAAGTGCCGCCAGCGCTTGATAGCCTTCATGCCCCTCGAGCTGGCTCAGTGCCGTGCCATCACCGCTCTCGATACTGTTCAAAGTTTGTTCGTATTGTTGAGAGGCTTGTTCCTTACTTTCGACCTGTTGCGACTGGAAATAACGCCAGCCGTACAAGGCACCTAAGCCGACAACAGCGCCGATTACAACCGCTTTCCCGTTATCTCGCCACCACTTTTTAATGGCTTCAACTTGCTGCTCTTCTGTGGTGTAGACGTCCACGATCTGTCCTCTCTAAATCAATGCTTTTAATGTCGCAGCGATCTGATCCTGCTTCAGAGTTTGTTGCTCGCCGCCTTTTAAATCTTTTAGCGCTACCGTTTGATTAGCGACTTCGTCTTCGCCCAAAACCAATGCGACGGATGCGCCGACTTTGTCTGCACGTTTAAATTGCTTTTTAAAACTGCCACCACCAAAGTGCGACATAACGCGTAACCCCGGCACTTGCTCACGCAGGTTTTCGGCTAGTTTCATCCCAGCGGCTAAGGCGCCCTCGCCTGCCGTCACCATGTATACATCCACCACTGGGCGGATATCATCTTGGCTCAGGTTTTCGAGCATCAAGACTAAGCGCTCAAGGCCCATTGCAAACCCGACCGCCGGTGTTGCCTTACCACCGAGTTGTTCAACCAAACCATCGTAGCGGCCGCCGCCACACACCGTGCCCTGCGCGCCTAAGCTATCGGTAATCCACTCAAAGACCGTGCGGTTGTAATAATCAAGTCCACGTACTAGACGGTGATTCACTTGGTATTCGATACCTGCCGCGTCCAAGAGTTCACACAATCCAGCAAAATGTTGTTTTGACTCGTCATCCAGATAATCACTGAGCTTTGGCGCATCAACAAGAATCGCCTGGATATCCGCGTTTTTGGTATCTAATACACGTAGCGGATTGGTCTGCATGCGACGTTTACTGTCCTCATCCAACACCGATTCGTGCTGCATCAGAAAAGCAACCAGTGCTTGGCGATAATCCGCACGCGCTTGCGGCGAACCAATGGAGTTAAGTTCTAAACGTACGTGTTCAGCAATCCCCAGCTCACGCCACATCCGGGCCGTCATCATGATCAATTCGGCATCAACGTCGGGACCATTCAAGCCAAACACTTCCACCCCAAATTGATGAAATTGACGATAGCGGCCTTTTTGTGGACGTTCATGACGGAACATTGGCCCGGTATACCACAAACGGTGTTCCTGGTTATAGAGTAAGCCGTTTTCGATCCCTGCGCGGACACAACCCGCCGTGCCTTCAGGTCGTAGCGTTAGGCTGTCACCGTTTCGATCATCAAAGGTGTACATTTCTTTTTCGACAACGTCGGTCACTTCACCAATCGCACGGCTAAACAGATGTGTTGCTTCGACGATAGGCATACGTACTTCACTGTAGCCATAGGCACTGACGACCTGTTTAATCGTATTTTCGAGCTTCTGCCACAAAGGAGATTGAGAAGGGAGGCAGTCATTCATGCCTCGGATTGCTTGAATTGTTTTAGCCACGTTAACTTCCGTTACCGATATCATATATAAAAGGGGAAAAGGCAGCCTGATGGCTTAGCCTTCTTGATCGATTTGAGACACCTTGATGCGGTTGCGCTCATCCATCATCGCCGCTTTGGCGCGGATTTTTGCTTCTAACTCATCCACCAAGTTGTCATTGGTAAAGCGCTCTTTTTGACGTTTGCCGTCGAGATAATAAGCACTGCGCTTGTTGCCACCAGCAAGGCCAAGATGTGACGCTTCGGCTTCGCCTGGGCCATTGACAACGCAACCAATGATTGAAACGTCCATTGGCGTCAGAATATCTTCTACGCGCTGTTCAAGCGCATTCACGGTGCCGATGACGTCAAATTCCTGACGAGAGCAGCTTGGGCAGGCGATAAAATTCACCCCGCGTGAGCGAATTCGGAGGGATTTAAGAATATCAAACCCAACTTTAATTTCTTCAACAGGATCGGCCGCTAACGACACACGCAACGTATCGCCAATACCTTCAGCGAGTAACATGCCTAGCCCAACCGATGATTTTACCGCCCCTGCGCGCGCACCACCTGCTTCGGTGATCCCGAGGTGAAGAGGTTGCTCAATCTGTTGTGCTAATTTGCGGTAGGATTCCACCGCTAAAAAAACGTCTGATGCTTTCACACTGACTTTAAATTGGTCGAAGTTGAGTCGATCGAGAATATCAACATGACGCATCGCGGATTCTACCAGCGCGTCTGGCGTTGGCTCACCGTATTTTTCCTGGAGATCACGTTCTAGCGAGCCACCGTTCACACCAATTCGAATCGGGATGTTTTTATCGCGAGCAGCATCGACCACCGCACGGATGCGCTCTTCTTTACCGATATTGCCAGGGTTGATCCGTAAACAATCGACACCGTATTCAGCGACCTTAAGCGCGATACGATAGTCAAAGTGAATATCTGCCACTAACGGGATCGACGTTTGCGCTTTAATTGTTTTAAAGGCTTCAGCGGCATCCATGGTGGGGACCGACACGCGAACAATGTCTGCACCCACATTTTCGAGCGCTTTTATTTGCGCCACGGTTGCCTCAACATCCGTGGTGCGCGTATTGGTCATTGATTGCACTGCAATGGGCGCACCATCACCAATCGGCACATTGCCCACATTGATACGTTTGGACGGACGACGTTTAATCGGATTTTCGTTGTGCATATTGACGTTCTCTGATTACTGCGGAAGGCGCAACCGAGCTACTTGCCCGGTTGGATAGCCATCAAGATCAATATTGTCGCCATTAAAGGTAATGTTCACCACACTTGGCGCCCCGAGTACCAATTGGTACGGCGTTTCACCAGTTAAGATAATTTGCTCACCTTCAGCTTTTATTCCTGTCGCCAAGCGTTCGCCATTGGCATCACGCACATCAATCCAGCAATCGCCAGTAAAGGTCATGACCAAGCGGTTTTCGTTGGCGCTTGCGGTTGTTTTTGCTGCCGGATCCGTCACTGGCGCTTGCGCTGTTTCCTGACGACTCGCTGCGTCAGTCGTTTGCGCTCCCATTTGTGTCTTAGCGGCTGATGTCTCATCAGAGGTAGACACAGGATTCGATTGCCCCTCATCACTGGCTTTGGCCGCGGATTCTCCCGGCTGCGGCGCATCGACAGCTTTAGCAGGCTCAGTGTCGAGTTCATCGGTGGTCAGTTGGGGCTCGGCCGCAATCACAGCACTATCTTGGTCAGAAGGGGTCGTCACTAACTCATCGACTTGTTCGCTATCCAGCTGCGTGGGTAACGATGTCATCGCTTGTTGATTTTGCCAATACCACACGCCAGTAATACCCACCGCAATAGCAATGATCACCCAAGACAACCACATCAAACGGCTTTCACTCCTTTGCCGTCGTGTCTTGCGCGAAAAGCTTTGCATTTTCTGAACCGTTGCCGCACTGCTTGCTTCCATATTGCTGTCACCGAGAAGCTGGTCGGCGTCGATTTGCATTAACTTGGCATAGGATCGCAAATAGCCACGCGTAAACGTGGCCAGTTGATCCATATCTGGATTATTGCTTTCGAGGTCCTCGATGACACTGACGCGCAATCGCAGTCGGTCAGCCACATCGCGAACACTCCAGCCCATTTTTTCTCGCGCTTGCTTTAATACTTCCCCGGGCGCAGGTTGCGTATCTTTGTGCGCGTGTTCTTCCGTCTGTTCAGTATTCATTCGCTAAGTACAATTGATATTCTTTGGATTCTGGAAACTGGTGCGCCAATCGCTGAGCATCATGGGCAGCTCGCTCCGTGTTGCCTTGTTGCTGATAAGCTTTGACCAACAATAATAGTCCGCTGGGATGGACACCAACGCGTTTATGGAGTCGTTTGATACGCGTAATGGCATCTGTCTCTTGCCCTCGTTCTATCTCTAACTTGGCAAGTTGTAATCCTGCGCGGACATTCAGCGGGTCTTGCTCAGTCGCTTTTTCCAACAAGGCCTTCGCGCTCTTGGTATCGCCCGCTTTTAGCTGGCAGAACGCGGCATTTTCATAACTGTCTGACACGCGATGATAATACGGTTGTGCGACGGCTTGCAAAAATGCCTCTTTTGCCTCAGCAAAACGCTGTTGTTCGCACAAAAATACACCGTAGTTATTATACACATCGCCTTTTTTAGACGCCTGCGATAACGCTTTTTGATATAAACGGTCCGCTTGGTCGGTTTCACCGACACGTTGTTGATAATACGCCATAGACAGCGAGGTACGATAGTAATTAGGCGCATATTGGTGTGCTTGCTGCAAGTTTTGCTGCGCTTGTTGATAGCGATCACTGTTTAAGTAACCTAACCCCAATGAAATTCGTGCCTCGGCCGCCTGAATCTTATCAAACTTAGCGTCGTTTTGCTGTGAAACTGGCGAGGCACAACCTGCCAACGTGATAATCAACCCCCATACCCAGCCAGTTTTTACCATGCTCTTCCCTTATAAAGACCTATAATGCTTAGACGGGTCGAACAGGGATCACCTCCTGCGCACCCAGTCGCTTTTCGGCGCGTTTTGTCCGGTCGACAATGTCTCCGGCTAATTGGCCACACGCCGCATCAATATCATCGCCGCGCGTTTTACGCACCGTGACCGTAAAATCGTATTCCATTAAGGTTTTCATAAACCTATCAATACGAGAGTTACTTGGTTTATTGAATGGCGATCCAGGATACGGGTTAAATGGGATCAGGTTAATCTTCGCCGGTGTATCTTTCAACAGCTCTGCGAGTTGGCGCGCATGCTCCATGTAGTCATTCACATGATCGAGCAAAATATATTCAACCGTGACACGACCACGGTTGGCATTCGAGGTTTCAATATAACGATGCACCACATCTAAGAAAGCGTCGATATCCCAGCGATCGTTAATCGGCATAATTTGGCTACGCAGTTCATCATTCGGCGCGTGCAGTGAAATCGCTAGCGCAACATCAATTTTACCAATCATCTGCTCCAAGCCAGACACCACACCGGAAGTCGATACCGTGACACGACGCTTCGACAAGCCATAGGCATTATCATCGAGCATCAGGTTGAGTGATGGCAGCAGGTTTTTCATGTTCAGCAACGGCTCGCCCATCCCCATCATCACCACATTGGTAATAGGACGGCGTCCGGTTTCTTTTTCGATACCAATTTCTTTTGCGGCACGCCAAACCTGGCCAATAATTTCAGAAACCCGCAAATTACGGTTAAAACCCTGCGCACCGGTCGAGCAAAACTTGCAGTCGAGCGCACAACCAACCTGAGAGGAAACACACAATGTTGCCCGGTCATCTTCAGGGATATACACGGTTTCCACATCTTGACCGCCCACTCGCATCGCCCATTTAATGGTGCCATCTTTTGAGTAATGCGCTTCACTCACTTCAGGGGCTTTAACCTCGGCGACCAGCTTGAGCTTTTCACGTAACTTCTTGTTGATGTTGTTCATTTCATCGAAGTCATCGCAACCAAAATGATACATCCACTTCATGACTTGGTCAGCGCGGAAGGCTTTTTCACCGAGCTCATCGGCGAAATAGGCACGCAATCCTTGCCTGTCAAAATCAAGCAGATTTACTTTCTCTGTCGTCATTGGGGTTGCCTCGTAAAAACTAGCTATATGGTAAGACACGGGTATTGGCCTGGCGTTCTCGAGTGAATACACCTTGAATTTAGTCAAGATCCCTGTTCGGAACGCGCTTAAGGCGCGAAATTGTACAGGCTTTAGATCACACTTTCCACTCTCTATGAGCGTGGTTATTCAGGTAAGAGGCAGGAGAAGAACAAAACAAAAAAGAGGCTCGCGCCTCTTTATAAACCTTTTATATCCGTCTTTGCATTAACAACGAGGATGAATCTCATCCGCGGTGAAAAAATACGCAATTTCACGTTCAGCCGAGCCTGGGCTATCCGAGCCATGTACGGAGTTATATTGCATACTTTCCGCGTAGTCAGCGCGCAATGTCCCGCAAGCCGCTTCTTCAGGGTTAGTTTTGCCCATCAACTCACGATAACGGTTAATGGCACCCTCGCCTTCCAACACCTGCACCATAATCGGTCCAGAGGTCATAAACTCGACTAAGGACGCAAAGAAAGGTTTACCTTGGTGCTCAGCATAAAACCCCTCAGCCTGTTCTTTGCTAAGGTGTAACATTTTCGCTGCCACGATACGTAAGCCAGCACTTTCGATACGCTGATAAAGCGTACCAATCAAGTTACGCTCTACGGCATCAGGTTTGACGATAGAAAAAGTGCGTTCAATGGTCATTCGCTTGTCCTTTTACTGTCTAAATCAGGCTCACTAGGAGCAACAACGCGCTTACCCTAGCAAACTTTGTTGTCTGCCCCTATCAGCAATGCGGTGAAGCGTTAACTCACACAAAAAATTCCTTAACACCTCACCGATTCATTGATGAGGTTATTTGGCTTCATCCAATAACACACGCGCCAAGGTTTTCACGCCCATTCCGGTGGCACCGACCGCCCATTTGTCACTGGCGGCTTTACGATAAGTCCCCGAACAGTCGATGTGCATCCAGCCTTTTTGGTAATCTTCGACAAAATACGATAAAAACGCGGCGGCCGTGCTCGCACCTGGCATGTATGCGCCCATCGATGCATTGGCGATATCGGCAAATGAGGACGGAAGCAGTTGACGATGGAACTCGCCCAATGGCAATGGCCACATCCCCTCACCCTCTTGCTGTGCCGCCTCAAGGGTACGATGGGCGAGCTTATCATCAAAGCTAAACAATGCGTGATAATCGTTACCCAATGCGGCTTTTGCTGAGCCCGTCAGGGTGGCGCAATCAATTAAGAGTTCAGGCTTTTGCTCACTGGCATACATTAAGCCATCCGCGAGCACCAAGCGTCCTTCGGCGTCGGTATTCAATACTTCAACCGTCACGCCGTTTTTGTAAGTGATAATATCACCTAGCTTGTAGGCACTGCTTGAGATCATGTTCTCTGCACAGCAAAGCACTAATTTCACGCGCTTATTTAGGCCCTTCGCTACTGCCATCGCTAATGCGCCTGTCGCGGTTGCCGAGCCACCCATATCGGCTTTCATGGTGGTCATAAAATCTGAGCCTTTGATGCTATAGCCGCCGGAATCAAAGGTGATCCCTTTTCCGACTAAGCATGCATAAACCGGTGCATCCGGATCGCCGGTCGGGTTGTAGTCCAATTGCAACATGGTCGGTTTACGGGCAGAGCCTCGTCCAACGGTATAGATGCCGTGCCAGCCTTTTTCTAACAGATCCGTGCCTGAAATAATCTTGTAAGTGACATGCTCCGGCTCCGGTGCCATCGATTTTACAAATTCCCCTGCGCGGGCAACCAACTGATGCGGACCGACTTCTTCTGCCGGTTGGTTGATAATATCGCGCACCCAGTCACCGACAGTTTGCCGAAGTTCGAACTCCTTGGTGTCTGTGTCATTTAAGACCGCTTGCGCAAAAGCCACTTTATTTTTAGGACCGCGAAGCCCTTGGTAAAAGGCCCACACTAATTCAAGATCCCAATGCTCGCCGGTCAGCGTCAGTGCAGGGACACCTTGCCCCTCGAGTTTACGCGCGGCTTGTTGCACCTTATCTCGTTGATTGGTGTCGCTCGGTGCATGGATAAGCGCTTTATCGGCGTCAAAAGAGACCAGCGCATTATCGCCCCATTGTGCGGCTGCCGGCTGATGCGACAGGGTTACTTTTAATGTTTCTGACATTTTGTACTCCTTGTACTGTCGCGCTGTTTTTTACTGTACAGCGTGTTTGACTGGGCAGCGTACGTTGAGTACATGGCACCCAGTGGAATAAAAAAAGCGAACCGATGGGCCCGCTTTTGGTAATAAATCTATTTGGCCGTCAATACTGTGCCGAGCCGGTGACAATAACACAAGTATTATCAATCACTCACGAGAGCTATCCCTCAGTCTTGCTCATCCATCCAGCACATAATGATCGCTTCCAAAATCCGTTCATTCGAGCGCTCAGGATCATCGTCAAAGTCATCCAGTTCGGTGATCCATTGATGCAAGTCGGTAAAACGCACTGTTTTAGGATCGACATCTGGGTAAGCGTCACACAGCTCAATCGCAATATCGAGTGAATCCGTCCATTTTAAACTCATTTTGCTTCTCCGTCCGTTACAGCATTAGATTAATGATTTTCCGCTGCATGGTTTAGGGTGTAGCGTGGAATTTCGACCACCAGATCTTCATCGGTAATTCTCGCCTGACAGCCCAAGCGAGACTCTGGCTCAAGTCCCCATGCTTTATCGAGCATGTCATCTTCAAGCTCATCACTTTCGTCGAGCGAGTCAAAGCCTTCGCGAACCACAATGTGACAGGTAGTACACGCGCAAGACTTTTCACACGCGTGCTCGATGCCAATGCCATTTTTTAGCGCCACATCGAGGACGGTCTCCCCTTCTTTCCCTTCCAGTTCCGCACCTTCTGGGCATAACTCGTGGTGCGGCAGAACAATAATCTTAGGCATGATTACACCTCATCAATGGATTGACCGGCCAACGCATTACGAATCGATTTGTCCATACGACGTGCCGCAAAGGTCTGGCTGGCTTTATCTAGTGCTTTGATTCCCGCTTCAATGGCAGCGCCATCATCGCCGTTACGCAGCGCGATCAATGTTTCAATTTCGTTCACGAGCGCTTGTTGCTCATTATGATCGAGCAAGGGGTCACCGTCTTGTTGCATGGCGACCAGTAGGCCTTCGATCACCCGATCGGCTTCAACGCGTTGCTCCGCCAAATAGCGGGCATCTTTGTCTTCTTCCGCATGGGTAAATGATGATTTGATCATGTTGGCGATTTCGTCATCATTGAGCCCGTAAGACGGTTTAACCTGGATCGACGAGGCCACACCAGTCGACTTTTCCATGGCCGACACAGACAGCAAACCGTCGGCATCCACTTGGTAGGTTACGCGGACATGGGCTGCCCCTGCGGTCATCGGTGGAATGCCTTTTAAGGAGAAACGCGCCAACGAGCGGCAATCATCCACCATTTCACGTTCACCTTGTACCACGTGCACTTTCATGCCGGTTTGACCGTCTTTAAACGTGGTGAACTCTTGGGCTTTCGCCACAGGAATGGTGGTATTGCGTGGAATGATTTTTTCTACCAAGCCGCCCATGGTTTCAATACCGAGCGAAAGCGGGATCACGTCCAGCAACAACATGTCAGAATCGGGCTTATTGCCGACCAAAATATCCGCTTGTGTTGCGGCACCTATCGCGACCACTTTATCTGGGTCGATACTGGTTAACGGTTCACGACCAAAGAAGTCGCCGACTTGATGGCGAACAGCCGGTACCCGGGTTGACCCGCCGACCATCACGACTTCTAGGATTTCATCGGCACTGACGCCGGCGTCTTTAAGCGCACGACGGCACGACATCAAGGTCTTTTTAACCAAAGGGGCGACCAAGGCATCAAAGGTGTCACGTGTCAGCGTACCTTGCCAACCGAGTACGTCAATGTCGGTACTAGCGGAGGAAGACAATGCGATTTTAGCCTGTGTCGCTGCGTGGAGCACCGTACGGCGCTCATCACCACTGAGGGTTTCAAACCCGGCTTGCTCACAGATCCATTGCTCGAGCAGGTGGTCAAAATCATCCCCACCTAGTGCTGAATCGCCCCCGGTGGCCATGACTTCAAACACGCCTTGGGAGAGACGGAGAATCGATATATCGAAGGTCCCGCCCCCGAGATCATACACAGCAATCACGCCCTCTTGGCCCGAGTCGAGCCCGTAAGCAATGGCCGCTGCGGTTGGCTCATTGAGTAAACGGAGTACATTCAGGCCCGCGAGTGTCGCGGCATCTTTGGTGCCTGCTCGCTGCGCATCATCAAAATAAGCTGGAACAGTGATCACCACGCCTTCAAGCGCATCACCCAAGCTGACTTCTGCACGTTCACGTACCGCCCGCAAAATATCGGACGAGCCTTGAACTGGGTTGATGGATCCACGTCGTGTCTCGACTTGTGGCAGGCCATTTTCAGTTTGTGAAAACCGATAAGGAAGTTGCGGATAACGTGTCTGGACGTCATCCAAAGAGCGTCCCATCATGCGCTTGACCGATACCAAGGTGTTGGCACTATCCGTTTGCACATGAGGAAGGGCATCATAACCCACTGAAATGGCATCACCACCATAGTGGACCACCGACGGGATCAGTGATCGATCGTATTCATCGTTCAAGGTGGTTGCGACACCGCTTCGTACCGTGGCAACCAAAGTGTTGGTCGTACCCAAATCGATGCCGACTGCATGCTTGTGTTCATGCGGCGCGGCACTTTGACCGGGCTCTGAAATCTGTAACAGTGCCATGTCTAATCCTTAAACTTTACTGCGTTGACAGGCGAATAGTGCCGATCAGCTCATCAGCTGATCTTCGACGCGCTCCACTTCGGAGCGAAGCTTCTCTGCAAACTTAAGCTTGCGCACAATCACTGCCGCCTCTTGCCATTGAGAAGTAGCGAGTGCCTGCTTAACCTCTTTGATCAAGGCATCATAAAGCGCTTGTGCTTTTGCGCCAAAATCAAATAACGCAGCATCGTCTTGGCTATCAGTGATCGACTCCAGTTCTTCACGCAGTGTCATTTGCTGCATTAAGAACTCAGGATCCTGCATTGTTTGCTTTTCGTCTTTTATATCAATGCTTTGTAACGTCAGCATATATTCAGCGCGTCGAACGGGATCTTTCAACGTCTGAAACGCATCGTTAATTTGCGAGGCTTTCTGCACCGCCTGAAGACGCGTTTTATCGTCTTGGCTAGCAACGTTATCTGGGTGATACTGGCGTTGCAGCTCCCGAAACGTTGAAGAAAGCGAGCTACCGTCCAGCTCAAACTGATACGGTAGCCCGAAGAGTTCAAAATGATTCATGTGCTCTCACGTTTTACACGTTGAAGCTTTCGCCACAACCACATTCGCTACTGACGTTAGGGTTGTTGAACTGAAAACCTTCATTTAGGCCTTCTTTGACAAAATCTAACTCTGTCCCTTCGAGATAGAGCAAGCTCTTGCCATCGACGATTACCTTGACGTCATCGTATTCGAATACCTGATCACCTTCTTGAAGCTCATCAGCAAATTCAATGACATAGGCCATGCCAGAACATCCTGACGTCCGTACGCCAAGACGCAAGCCAATGCCTTTTCCACGGTTGTCTAGAAACGCTCTTACGCGATCTGATGCCGCTTGTGTCATGGTAATAGCCATAGTATCAACAACCCCTTCGTTTTACTGCTGGTGTTTTTTCTTGTAGTCGCTAACTGCTGCTTTAATGGCGTCTTCCGCTAAGATAGAGCAGTGGACTTTAACCGGTGGCAGCTCAAGCTCTTCCGCAATCTCAGAGTTTTTGATTGCAGCGGCATCGTCAATCGAACGGCCTTTTACCCATTCGGTGACCAACGAGCTCGATGCGATCGCTGACCCGCAACCATAGGTTTTAAATTTGGCGTCTTCGATGATGCCTTCGTCATTCACCTTGATTTGTAGCTTCATGACGTCGCCACATGCAGGGGCACCGACCATGCCGTTACCGACGGATGGATCGCCTTTTTCAAACGAGCCAACGTTACGTGGGTTTTCGTAGTGGTCAATTACTTTTTCGCTGTAAGCCATAATTGTTTCCTCAATATGATTGCTCACTGTTGCCAGTTGGCGCGTTTTTCGTATTAGTGGTGCGCCCATTCAACGGTACTTAAATCAATACCGTCTTTGTACATGTCCCAAAGTGGTGACATTTCTCGCAGCTTGTTCACGGCCTCACGGACTTTTTCAATCGCGTAATCCACTTCTTCTTCAGTGGTAAAACGACCAAATGAAAAGCGTAGTGAGCTGTGTGCTAGCTCATCGTCGCGTCCTAGCGCACGAAGAACATAAGAAGGCTCCAGGCTTGCTGATGTACACGCCGACCCAGACGATACCGCCAGATCTTTTAGCGCCATCAACAAAGACTCACCTTCAACAAAGGCAAAGCTCACGTTCAAGTTGTGTGGAACGCGCTGCTCCAAATCACCATTAACGTAAACTTCTTCTAAATCTTTGACGCCGTCATAAAAGCGATTACGTAACGCAAGTGCATGTTCAAAATCTTTTTCACGCTCTTCTTTAGCGATACGGAAGGCTTCACCCATACCCACAATTTGGTGGGTCGGTAAGGTGCCTGAGCGCATACCACGCTCGTGACCACCACCGTGCATTTGCGCCTCAATACGCACCCGTGGCTTACGGCGAACATACAAAGCGCCGATGCCTTTTGGTCCGTAAGCTTTGTGCGCGCTGAAAGAAATCAGATCAATTTTCATTTCTTTCACATCTAAAGGCACTTTGCCCACAGATTGTGCAGCATCCACATGGAACATAATTTTGCGCTCGCGGCATAATTCGCCGATAGCCGAAATGTCCTGAATCACGCCAATTTCGTTATTCACGTGCATGATAGAGACCAAAATGGTGTCATCACGCATCGCCGCTTCTAGCTTTTTCAGATCAACTAAGCCGTTTTCTTCTAGGTCGAGGTAGGTGACTTCAAAGCCTTCTCGCTCTAGCTGCCGGCATGGATCAAGTACCGCTTTGTGCTCGGTCTTGCAGGTAATGATGTGCTTGCCTTTTTTCGAGTAGAAATTGGCAATGCCTTTAATGGCTAAGTTGTCTGATTCCGTCGCGCCAGAGGTGAACACGATCTCACGCGGATCGGCATTGCAATAGTCGGCAATGTTTTCGCGTGCGGTATCAACGGCTTCTTCTGCTTGCCAACCAAAACGGTGCGAGCGAGAGGCTGGGTTACCGAAGACCCCGTCCATGGTCAGATGCTGACTCATTTTTTCAGCAACGCGCGGATCAACCGGACACGTGGCTGAATAATCAAAATATATGGGCAATTTCATGTTTTTCTCCAATTACACCGACATTGGTCATCAGGAGCGAACGTTCACGCCTATGGTGGCGCTATCTTGTTTGACCTTCGAGCTAAACGTGTTTCTTGGCGCCAATGAGGCGTCCAGTTTAGCATCCTGACGATCTGCTACTTGCTTCACTTCGTTATCATGCATCAGCTCACCGAGCGTGATGTCGTTTAGAAAACCGCTAATACGGGCACTTAAGTCGTGCCACAAGGTGTGTGTCAAACAACGGGTTCCGCCTTGGCAATCTGCTTTACCTTGGCATTTTGTCGCATCAACCGATTCGTCAACCGCGGCAATCACCGCGCCAACGGCAATCTCGTTGGCTGCTATCCCGAGACGATAACCACCGCCTGGACCACGAACACTGCTGACCAGTCCCGACTTACGGAGCCGTGAAAAAAGTTGCTCAAGATAAGACAAGGAAATGCCTTGACGCTCAGAGATGTCCGCCAGGGGCACAGGGCCCTGCTCGGCATGAAGCGCCACGTCGAGCATGGCGGTAACCGCATAACGGCCTTTCGAAGTCAATCTCATAACACGCTACCTGTGGTGAATAGATGCTCAAATGGTTACATACCCGAGTATTTTGGTCAAGTATTTACCTGAGTATTTCTGTCAAGTTTTCACCAAGGTGTACGACGCCTCATTTGAAAGGATCAACGTGGGGAGTGATTATCGGTATTTTGCTCGCTCGATGCCGCCTGTTTGGTCACCTTTTCCACCGAAGACAGCACGCCTCGTAAAATATTGAGCTCCTGACTCTCTAAGCGCGCGCGATTAAATAAGCGACGTAGTTTTGTCATGACCATGCCAGGGTGCTGAGTACGGATAAACCCTGTTTTAGTAAGAACCGTTTCGAGGTGCGTATAAAAACGCGCCAAATCTTGGTTCAGCGGATAGTCTTGTTCAAGGGTTGCTCCTTGATAGGCTTGACTGTCCAACCAGGCGACACGCATTTCATAACACAGCGTTTGCACAGCCATGGCCAAATTCAAAGAGCTGTAGTCTGGATTGGATGGAATCGAAACATGATAGTGACATGTTTGCAGCTCTTCATTGGTTAAGCCAGTTCGCTCTCGGCCAAAAACGATGGCGACCGGATGTGTTGCGGCTTCTTGAATGGCTTTTTGGCCGCACGCTCGCGCATCCAGCATCGGCCATTCTAATGTTCGGCTTCTTGCGCTGGTGCCTATCACTAGGCCACAATCGGCCACCGCTTCTTCAAGCGTATTCACCACTCTCGCGTTATTGGCAATATCACTGGCCCCTGCGGCTAAGGCAATAGCTTGACCGTCCACTTCACAGCCAGGCGCCACTAATGTCATGTTGGTCAGTCCCATGACTTTCATCGCTCGGGCGGCTGAGCCAATGTTTCCGGAGTGGGACGTGCCTACTAATACAACGCGAATTTGATCTAGCATGATGTTGTTTTCGTCTCTTGCTCTGTCCATCTTGGATGGGATGGGCAGCGGTCTGTCAGATCTGCGCAGTTTATCACAGTGCAATCGATAATACTTCTCAGCTAAGCCTGCGGCTGGCGTCATATTTAGCAGAGAGCACGCGCTTATTGACGGTTAAAAAATACCCACTTTCCTTTTGCTCTGGCTCTGTTATACTCCGCCCCGCTTTCGTTCTTTAACATCCGTTGGGAAAACCGTATGCATCCGATGCTAAACATCGCCGTCCGTGCTGCACGGAAGGCTGGCGATTTTATCGCTAAATCTGCAGAAAACAAAGACAACATCGAAACCGCACAAAAAGGCAGTAATGACTTCGTCACTAATGTCGACAAAGCGGCGGAACAAATCATTATCGATATTATTAAAAAGTCATATCCGGACCACACCATCATTGGCGAAGAGTCAGGCGTGGCGGAAGGCAAAGATAGCGATTATCAATGGATCATCGACCCACTGGATGGCACCACTAACTTCATTAACGACTTCCCGCATTTCTGCGTTTCCATTGCTGTGCGCATTAAAGGCCGTACAGAAATTGGTTGCGTTTACGATCCTATCCGCAATGAGCTATTTACCGCTCAACGTGGTTCTGGCGCACAACTCAATAACAAGCGTATTCGTACTGGCAGCGCCAAAGAGCTTGACGGTACCGTCTTAGCCACGGGCTTCCCGTTCAAAGCTAAACAGCACGCTGAAGGCTTTATCGCCGTTGTTGGGGCGTTGTTTGTCGATTGTGCTGACTTCCGTCGTACTGGCTCAGCAGCGCTCGACCTTTGCTACGTGGCCGCGGGCCGTGTTGACGGCTTCTTTGAGCTTGGCCTTAAGCCTTGGGATCTGGCTGCGGGTGAGTTAATTGCGCGCGAAGCGGGTGCCATTTGCACTGACTTTAACGGCGGTACCGACTACATGCGCTCTGGCAATATTGTCAGCGGTGGCGCACGTGTGGTGAAAGGTATGCTCGCCAAAGTTCGCGAACACGCGCCTGAGTCGATGAAAAAATAAAGACACCGATAAGATATTAATAAAAAGCGGCGCTCAATGAGCGCCGCTTTTTTGTGCCTGAAGAAGATGATGTATTGTAAACAATTCGCCACTTGGTCACTGCATAGCCCCACTCTAAGCGCAGGGCAAGCGTGGTTAAGGCATCGCGTCGAACTCTTCCCCTTCTTTTTCCACTTCAGGGATCAAGAGGTGCTCGCGCGCAATACCGAGTTTCAAGGCCAGCGCCGAAGCGACGTAAATCGATGAGTATGTCCCGACGGTAATACCAATCAACAGTGCCATGGCAAACCCATGGATCATCGATCCACCCAAGGTAAAGAGCGCAATCACCACAAACAAGGTAGTGCCTGAAGTAATGGTTGTCCGACTTAGGGTTTGTGAAACAGACGCATTGATGATTTCGTCTGACTCGCCTTTACGAAGCTTGCGGAAGTTCTCACGAATACGGTCAAACACCACAATGGTATCGTTAAGCGAGTAACCCACGACTGTCAGCAAAGCAGCGACGATAGTGAGATCCACCTCCACGTCGAACAGAGAGAAAATCCCCAGCGTAATAATCACATCGTGAGCCAGCGCCATGACGGCACCGGAAGCTAGACGCCATTCGAAACGGAACGAGACATAGATCAGGATACAAACCAATGCAATGATGATTGCCAAGCCACCCGCTTCGGTCAGCTCGTCCCCGACATTGGGGCCGACAAACTCGATGCGGCGCATCTCGACGTTATCACCGGTACCGGCTTTGATGGCACTCAGTACCTCATTACCGAGGTTTTCACCTTCCATGTCATCACGTGGACGCAGCCGAACCATCACGTCCGTGGCGCTACCAAAGTTTTGCACCACCGCATCGCCAAAGCCTTCAGCGGATAACGAATCACGGATTAGGGCAAGATCAGCCGGTTGTTCAAAACCGACTTCAATCAAGGTACCGCCGGTAAAATCGAGCCCCCAATTCAACCATTTGGTTGATAAGGTGACCACAGAGGCCGCAATCATGAAGATCGAGAACACGAAGGCCACTTTAGACCAACGCATAAAGTTGATCGACATGTCCGGTTTAAATATTTGAAACATGCTTGGGCTCCCTTAAATCGACAGTTTTTCGACGCGCTTGCCGCCATACACAAGGTTTACCAGTGCACGCGTTCCCACGATAGCGGTAAACATGGAGGTCAAAATACCAATCGATAGTGTCACCGCGAAACCTTTAATTGCGCCAGTACCCACAGCAAACAAGATAATCGCCGTAATCAGCGTGGTAATGTTAGCATCGGCAATGGTACTAAAGGCGTTGGAATAACCCCGATCAATCGCATGTTGTGGACTACGCCCTTCTTGCAGCTCTTCTCGAATACGTTCAAAAATAAGCACGTTAGCATCCACCGCCATCCCCACGGTTAAGACAATACCGGCAATGCCCGGTAGCGTCATGGTGGCGCCTGGAATAAGCGACATAATCCCAATAATCAAGACGATATTCGCGAACAAGGCACAGTTAGCAAACAAGCCAAAGCGGCGGTAATACACCAGTGTAAACAGCATGACTGCAACGAGGCCCCATAAACAGGCTTGTATGCCCATATTGATGTTTTGCTGCCCCAAGGATGGTCCTATGGTGCGTTCTTCAACAATCGAAATGGGCGCAATCAAGGCACCGGCGCGTAGCAATAACGCAAGGTTGTGAGCTTCAGCTGCTGAGTCGATCCCAGTTATGCGGAAGTTACGGCCTAGTGCCGATTGAATGGTCGCTTGGTTAATCACTTCTTCGTGTTTTTCCAAGATCACTTTGCCATTTTCGTCACGCTCACCACTGTCTTTGTACTCAGCAAACACCGTTGCCATCAGTTCGCCAATGTTACGCTTACTGAAGTCAGACATTTTGTCACCGCCCTCACTGTCGAGCGAGATGTTCACTTGTGGGCGACTGTACTCATCACGTGATGAATTGGCGTCTGTGATGTGTGAACCGGTTAAGATGACCCGCTTTTTCAACACCGCAGGACGTCCGTCACGCGAGCTCATTAGCTCACTACCCGGTGGAACACGCCCTGCCATCGCTGCAGATAAATCGGCATCTTGGTCGACTTCACGAAATTCCAAGGTCGCGGTCGCGCCGAGAATTTCTTTTGCTCGGGCCGTATCTTGCACACCTGGCAGCTCAACCACGATGCGACTCGCACCTTGACGTTGGACCAAAGGCTCTGCGACCCCGAGCTCATTGACACGATTACGCAAAATAGTGATGTTTTGCGCCACCGCGTAGTTACGGATTTCTTTTAACCGCTCTTCTTTGTATACCGCGGTTAAGGTGCCGTCGTCTTCATCAATCGAGAAGTTCATATCCCGATAATTGCTCGACAGTAGCTCAAGCGCTTTATTGGTGTCTTCTGCGTTACGCAAGTTAACCATTACGCGCGTGTTATCTTCGACACGTAAACCACGATAGCGAATGCGCGCTTCACGTAAATCGGTACGAAAGCTGTCTTCTTGCTGGGTAATCAACTTTTCTAGCGCAGCGTCCATGTCCACTTCCATTAAGAAGTGTACCCCGCCACGTAAATCGAGTCCCAATTTCATTGGTGTTGCGCCAAGGGCGTCTAACCAAGACGGGGTCGCTGGCGCCAGGTTTAATGCGACCACATAGTTATTGCTATCGAAGCGAGACATCAACGCATCACGAGCACTGATTTGCGATTCAGTGTCTTTAAAGCGGGCTAAGACAGTGCCGTCTTCAAGCGCAATGGATTGGTAGGAGAGGTCATTAGATTCGAGGGTCTGTTTGATGGAGTCCAGCGCAGTCATATCTACCGAGGCGCCACGCGCCCCGGAAATTTGTACTGCTGGATCTTCACCGTATAAATTGGGAAGCGCATACACGATGCCAATAACCAAGGTTATTAGCACCATGATGTACTTCCACAAAGGATAACGGTTTAGCACAGCATGCATCCTTTATGGTTGCGAGAATTAGAGAGACTGGATAGTACCTTTGGGCAGTACTGCCGTCACGAAGTCTTTTTTAATGGTCACTTCGTTATTGTCGTTAAGAGCAATAACAATAAAGTCATTGTCTTCAGCAATTTGGGTGATTTTACCCACCAAACCACCACCGGTCAGTACTTCGTTTCCTTTGCTCATGGATGCCATTAGGTTTTTATGCTCTTTAACACGCTTAGATTGCGGGCGATAAATCATAAAATAGAAAATAACCGCAAAGAGACCAAGCATAATAAAAAGCTGCATACCGCCACCTTGTGGGCCGGCTTCAGCCGCTGCGTGAGCTTGTGAGATAAACATTCAATCACGTCCTCGTTTTAGTTGTTGAATTCGAAATCAATCGAGCGGTGGCACTTCCTTGCCACGACGCGCGTAGAAATCCGCTACAAAGGCATCTAATCTACCTTCGTCAATCGCGTTACGCAAACCTTCCATGACGCGCTGATAATAACGCAAGTTATGGATAGTATTGAGTCGCGCACCGAGGATTTCATTACAACGGTCTAAGTGGTAAAGATAGGCACGGCTATAATGGCGGCAAGTGTAACAGTCACACTCTGGATCCAAAGGCGAGGTATCACTTTTATGTTTCGCATTACGGATCTTGATCACACCGCCGGTAATAAATAGGTGACCATTTCGGGCATTTCGGGTCGGCATCACGCAATCGAACATATCAACGCCACGACGCACCCCTTCCACGAGGTCTTCCGGTTTACCCACTCCCATTAGATAACGGGGTTTGTCTTCCGGCAACTGCGGGCAGGTATGCTCCAAAATGCGATGCATATCTTCTTTTGGCTCACCGACGGCAAGCCCGCCAACGGCGTAACCATCAAAGCCAATCTCAGTTAGGCCTTCTACCGACACATCGCGTAAGTCTTCGTATACACCACCTTGCACAATGCCGAACAGCGCATTTTTGTTACCAAGTTTGTCAAAATGATTGCGGCTACGCTTGGCCCAGCGCAGTGACATCTCCATCGACTTTTTCGCTTCAGCGTGCGTCGCAGGATACGGGGTGCACTCATCAAAGATCATCACGATGTCTGAGCCAAGGTCGTATTGGATCTCCATGGATTTTTCCGCATCCATAAAAATCCGATCACCGTTAACCGGGTTACGAAAATGCACCCCTTCTTCAGTGATTTTACGGATATCTCCTAAGCTGAAAACTTGGAAGCCACCAGAGTCGGTTAAAATAGGGCCATGCCACTGCATAAAGTCATGCAAATCCCCATGCAGTCGCATGACTTCTTGCCCCGGACGTAACCATAAATGGAAGGTATTACCGAGTAAGATCTCAGCCCCAGTGCCTTTCACTTCTTCTGGGGTCATGCCTTTTACGGTGCCATAGGTCCCCACGGGCATAAATGCCGGGGTTTCGACCGTGCCGCGCTCAAAAATCAAACGGCCACGGCGGGCGCGTCCATCGGTTTTCTTCAGTTCGTATTCCACGAATCCTCCTCAGTGCCAGAGAAACAGTCTGGCGTGTGTCTTATGCTAACAAGGTTTACCTTGCCGCAAGCTTAGATCACACGAAGCCAGGCTTCGCGTGAAATTAATTAATCAGGTTGTTGCTGACGGGTTATAAACATGGCATCGCCATAGCTGAAAAAGCGATAGCGCGCTTCAACTGCCGCGCGATAAGCGGCCATGGTATGTTCGTAACCGGCAAAAGAACTCACCAGCATGATCAAGGTTGATTCCGGCAAGTGGAAGTTGGTGACAAGCACATCCACTAGCTGCCACTGGTAACCGGGATAGATAAAAATCTGGGTGTCATTAAAAAATGGCGCCAGTGATTCACCTTTTTGCTTCGCCGCTTGTGCTGCACTTTCCAATGACCGTACTGACGTGGTCCCCACCGCAATCACGCGTTTACCTTGTGCACGTGTTCGATTGACCGCATCGACCACCTCTTGAGGCACTTCAGCATACTCGGCATGCATGATGTGCTCTTCAATGTTGTCGACCCGAACCGGTTGAAATGTTCCGGCGCCCACATGCAAAGTAACAAAGGCAATATTGACGCCTTTTTCTTTAAGCGTTGCCATAATGGCATCATCAAAGTGTAATCCCGCCGTTGGTGCAGCTACCGCCCCGGGTTTTTGGTTATACACGGTTTGATAACGCTCTTTATCGCTTTCTTCATCAGGACGGTCGATATACGGCGGCAACGGCATATGGCCGATGTCGTTGAGTGTATCCACTACGCCTTTATCGCTGTTTAGCTGGATTTCGAACAGGGCGTCATGGCGTGCCACCATTTCTGCCGGGATCTGTCCGTTATCACCGAGGAATAACTCAGCACCGGGTTTTGGCGCTTTAGACGCGCGCACGTGGGCAAGGAAACGACGTTCGTCGAGCACACGCTCCACCAGCACCTCTATTTTTCCACCCGAGGCTTTGTGGCCATACACGCGTGCAGGGATCACACGTGTGTTGTTGAACACCATCAAATCCCCAGGTTCAACCAGTTCGAGGATATCTTTAAACTGACGATGCGCTACCTCACCGCTGGTGCCATCAAGTGACAATAAGCGACTTGCACTGCGATCCGGCTGTGGATAGCGCGCAATCAACTCATCAGGGAGTTCAAAGTGAAAATCGGATAATTGCATGACGTTTGCCTAGATAAAAAGCAGGCCGCTAGTATAGGTAGCCCACCGTGAATATCAAGCGAGCGAAGCAGGCAATCGTTTCAGTGCGCATTAATAGCATGGCGATATTTACGTTTGAAGCCTTTGGCGGATGATTAACTTTCGCGGATGATGTCCTTTTGCAGATCATTGCCTTTTGCGAATAATAGCCTTTTGCGGATAATAGCCTCGCGCAGATAATTGATGTGTATCACGTCCACCCCGTGCCAAGTGCACTACAGTTAAATTAATCCTGTGCACTGATAACAAGGAGGTGCCATGTTTACCGTTGATGATATGATGACTCGCCATCCACATACACTGAGTCCGGATCATACGCTTGATGATGCCCACCGCTTAATGCGCGCGGAACGCTTCCGTCACTTACCCATCGTCGATGATAATGAACGCTTGCTTGGGCTCGTTACCCAGCGCGATGTGCTTTCAGCCCAGGCATCGTCTTTAGGAAGAGCAACCAATGGCGATCATCAAATCCATACCCCACTCGCACAATTTACCGATAAGCAACTTGTCACCGTCGCGCCAGAGGCGTCGTTACGTGCCGCAGCATTATCAATGTTAGCGCGTAAAATAGGGTGTTTACCCGTGATTAGAAATCAACGCCTTGTTGGGATCATTACTGATAGTGACTTTGTCGCCATTGCGTCGACCTTGCTCGAAATTCAAGAAGAAAGCGAGCCGATGGAAGACGGTGAATAAATAAAAGGGAGTGTTTCCACTCCCTTTCTGGCTTCATTTCCATGATAACGGTTTTAATTAAAACTGATCTTCTTCCGTTGAGCCCGTCAGTGCGGTTACCGAAGATTGACCGCCTTGGATAATATTAGTCATCTGGTCAAAATAGCCAGTACCGACCTCCTGCTGGTGAGCCACAAACGTGTAACCACGCTCCGCCGCAGAAAATTCAGGTCGCTGTACCTTCTCTACATAATGGCGCATTCCCTCACCTTGCGCATAAGCGTGGGCAAGATCGAACATGTTGTACCACATGTTGTGAATGCCCGCTAAGGTGATGAACTGATACTTGTAACCCATGTCGGACAGCGCTTGCTGAAAACGAGCGATGGTGTCGGCATCCAAGTTCTGTTCCCAATTAAAGGATGGCGAGCAGTTATATGCCAATAATTGATCCGGATATTGCGCATGAATCGCCTCGGCAAATTGACGTGCTTCTTCCAGATCCGGTGTCGCGGTTTCACACCAAATCAAATCAGCATACGGTGCATAAGCGAGACCACGGGAAATAGCTTGTTCAATCCCTGGACGCACGCGATAAAAACCTTCTGCGGTGCGCTCACCTGCAATAAAGTCTTTATCATAAGGGTCGCAGTCTGAGGTAAGCAGATCAGCCGCATTAGCATCGGTACGGGCAATCACGAGCGTGTCAGTCCCTGCAACATCCGCCGCCAAACGCGCTGCAACCAGCTTTTGCACGGCTTCTTGGGTTGGCACCAATACCTTTCCACCCATGTGACCACACTTTTTCACTGACGCCAATTGATCTTCAAAGTGGACGCCTGCTGCGCCTGCCTCAATCATATTGCGCATCAACTCATAGGCGTTGAGTACACCACCAAAGCCAGCTTCGGCATCGGCAACAATAGGGAGAAAATAATCAGTCCCCTCTTCTGGGGTTCCACCTTTTGACCACTGTATTTGATCCGCGCGGCGAAAAGCATTGTTGATACGTTTAACAACCGAGGGGACTGAGTCAACTGGATACAGTGACTGGTCCGGATACATACTGGACGCTGTGTTATTGTCGGCTGCCACTTGCCAGCCTGACAAGTAAATAGCTTCAATGCCGGCTTTTGCTTGCTGCACAGCTTGGCCACCCGTTAACGCGCCCAAGCAGTTAACATAGCCTTTTTTCGCACTGCCGTTAACAAGGTCCCACAGCTTAGCTGCACCGCGTTTAGCAATGGTATTCTCGGGGACAAAAGAGCCGCGCATACTGACCACCTCTTCAGCGGTGTACGTTCGCTTTACGTTTTTCCAGCGTGGATTTTCAGCCCAATCCTTTTCCAGTTGCGCGATTTGTTGTTGGCGAGTCAAAGTCATGTTCCATTCCTCTTTGTTAGCAGAGCCTTGTCAGCCCTTCGCTTTCATTCCATGTTGTTGTTTTGCTTCCATGCCCATTAAGGCAAATACTCGTACCCTGGCAGGGTTAAGAAGTTAACTAGCTCATCACTGGTTGTCAGCTCGGCCATTAACGTTGCCGCTTGGCGGTATCGCCCTTGAGCAAAACGTCCAGTGCCCAGTTCGTTTTCAAGCACAGCCATTTCTTCTTCGAGGTACTGCGTAAATAGCTCTTTGGTTACCACGTTGCCATTGCTGAGCGGCTTTTGATGCTTGATCCATTGCCAGATCGACGCACGCGAAATTTCGGCGGTCGCCGCATCTTCCATCAAGCCGTAAATCGGCACACAGCCATTACCCGAAACCCATGCCTCGATATATTGGACCGCAACCCGAATATTGTGGCGCATGCCCGCTTCGGTGCGCTCTCCATCGCAAGGCGCAAGCAAATCCGCCGCGGTAATTGGCGCATCTTGCTCACGAGAAACCGTTAGCTGATTCGGCTTATCGCCGAGCGCTTTATCAAAAATGGCTTTTGCCGTGTCTGCTAATCCGGGGTGGGCAATCCAGGTTCCATCATGGCCATTATTTGCCTCTAGCGTTTTATCTTTTTCGATTTTCTCGAGCACTTGTTGGTTTTCGGTTGGGTCTTTGCTCGGGATAAATGCCGCCATCCCTCCCATGGCCAATGCACCGCGCTTATGACAGGTTCTCACCAACAGTCGCGAGTAAGCATTGAGAAAAGGTTTGTCCATGGTGACCACCTGACGGTCAGGTAGCACCCGATCAGGATGATTACGAAGCGTTTTGATATAACTGAAAATATAATCCCAGCGACCGCAGTTCAGCGCGACGATGTGATCGCGTAGGTGATATAAAATCTCATCCATTTCAAACACGGCCGGTAGGGTTTCGATCAATACGGTTGCTTTGATCGTGCCTCGGCTTAGCCCAAATTCATCTTCTGCAAATGAGAACACATCGCTCCACCACGACGCTTCTTGATAGGCTTGTAGTTTGGGCAAGTAGAAGTAAGGACCGGATCCTGTCTCAAGCAACCGACGATAGTTATGGAAAAAGTATAGCGCGAAATCAAATAAAGCACCGGGTAGCGGTTTACCTTGCCACATGACATGTTTTTCTGTCAGATGAAGGCCCCTAACCCGGCAGATCAGGCGCGCGGGATCATCGTTAAGTTGATAACGCTTTCCTGTCTCTGGTTGTTCATAACTGATGGTGCCGTTAATAGCATCGCGCAAGTTGCGCTGCCCCTCGACCACTTGTGGCCAAGCTGGTGCGAACGAGTCTTCAAAGTCCGCCATAAACACTTTCACATTGGCGTTCAGGGCGTTGATCACCATTTTCCGATCCACTGGGCCAGTAATTTCTAGCCGTCGATCTTGCAAGTCTTTGGGGATGCCACGAATGGTCCAATCATCGTGGCGAATCGATTGCGTCTCAGGAAGGAAATCGGGCAGCTCTCCCGCATCAATACGCTGTTGGCGCTGCTCGCGAGCGGCAAGAAGCCCAGGTATACGATCCGCAAATCGATTAGCCAAACTGGCTAAAAAACACAAGGCATCATCGGTTAGGATTTCTGCCTGCGCAGGGGTAACGGTCTCGTTAATTACCAGTGATTCGCGTAAGGTTGAGCATGCTTCTGTCATATCGCCTCCCTGGCTGTCATTTGTAATCCAATCACAACAAAAGTTGTTTACGGACATCAAGTGGCATCTCACTCACTCAACGCCACGCTAGTTATCTTACGTTGACTCAACCTCGGATAAAAATCAACCTAACACCTCACATCTATCAATCAAAAACCAGTAATAAACACTTAAAATCAGACATTTAAATAATTTAGAGCATAAGCTCGAATATGCTTTTTTGAATGGATTAGCAGAATGATGTAACACTGCTACCAAGATCATATTTTTGTCACTTAAGTGTAACCACTTACGTAATTAAGGTAACCACTTACGTAATTAAG